>CAUVDL010000043.1:0-20092 GCA_963550695.1 uncultured Prevotella sp.
CTACAAAGGTCAAACTGTGATCATAAAGTTCAAAGCTCAAAACTCAAAGTTCAAAAGATAGATAAAGTTCAATGGATAAAAAGGGACTTATTTTTCATTGGGGTTGTCTTGTCATCACTATCGGCTTTTAAGCTGGGAAGTTTATAGATTTGAAACCTGTTAGACTGCATGGGTTGTTGCTTTGGCTTCCTGCCCGCTACGATGTCGGTACGCAGCTGGGTGGCTGCATCAAAAGACTTCCATCGCTTGAGGATATAATCAAGTTGCTGAAGGGCAGCCTTGCTATCGCCCACTTGATAGAGACAATAAGCACGATTAAACCAATAATCGCGATTGTCAGGGGTAATGTCGAGCGCACGGGTAAAGGCAACGATAGCACTATCGTAACGCTCCACACGGATATTAGTCATACCATAGAGTTCGTAGATATCAGCAATATAGGGCTGTAAAGTCAAAGCACGGCGACAATCATCACCAGCACCCTTGTAGTCTTCAAGGTGATACTTTGACAATGCCATCAAATACCAAGCCTCATACTGGTTTGGCTTGAGGGCAACGATACGGGAGAATATCTGCATGGAAGTAACGTAGTATCCCTGATCAAGCGTCCGCCTTCCCTCCTCCATCATCTTCTTGACGTTGTATTGGGCTGCAGACGGCAATGCCAATAAGCATAGCAAGGATACTACGATACCACGCAACATAGGCTTACTTACGTGGAGCCTTCACACGATAGTGGCAGCGAACCTTTCCCTGCAGAAGGGCTTTGAGCTTGCTGGTAATCATCTGTTTGCGAAATGGCGAGAGACGATCAGTGAAGACACGACCTTCGAGATGATCAAACTCATGCTGGATAACACGAGCAAGATAGCCATCTATCCATTCCTCATGTTCAACAAGATTCTCGTCATACCACTTTACGTAGATACGTTTTGCACGTGTCACACTCTCATGAACACCTGGAAGAGAGAGACATCCCTCTTCTAAGGTCTCAGTCTCAGAGTCATCATATTCAAGGATGTGACCATTGATGAATGCGTGACGATAATCTTTATACTCAGGGAAGGTGTCTGAGAGCACATCTAAGTCAACCACCACCACACGGATAGACTTACCAATCTGTGGTGCTGCCAAACCAACGCCATCGCTGGCGGTGTTAGTCTCAAACATATTCTGTATCAGCTCTTGGAGGTCAGGATAATCGAGAGGAATATCCTCGGCTACCTTTCGCAACACTGGCTGACCGTATGTGTAAATGGGTAATACCATATTCTTATCTTTCTTTTAAACTTAATTAGGTCCAACAGGTTTAATCATCAAATAGCGTAAAGCTCTGTAATCTTAATAATCAAACAACTCAAGGTTTTACAAGTCTGACTTTCAAACGTTTCGAAGCTCAATAAACATAACCTTCAAACAGATTAAAGCCCCTTGGACCTCATATAATCTTGTAGGATAATTGTTGCCGAAATCTCGTCAACAAGCCCCTTATCTTCACGGCGGGTCTTCTTCTTTACCCCACCCGCAATCATTGCTTGATGGGCGATGACCGACGTAAACCGCTCGTCATAATAATCAATAGGCAGCTCTGGGTGTGCCTTGCGCCAACGATTGACAAATTGCTCCACACGAGCGAGATTCTCACTCGGCTGCCCATTAGGCTGTATAGGTTTGCCAATGACAAGCTGGCTGACCGCTTCCTTTGCGATATATTGCGTCAAAAACTCAAAAAGTTCAGACGTAGGAACAGTCGCCAACCCATTGGCGATGATGCACAATGGGTCGGTGACTGCTAAACCTGTACGTTTTTTACCGTAATCTATCGCTAAAATTCTGCTCATTTATCGAGAGAGCAACCAAGCATCAGCGTATGTAGCACGGAGCTGATTGCGGCTCTGAACAGCTGAAGCCTTGCTATCGTATGTAGAAGCAACAACGCGATACATATTGTTACCAGCATTGTAAGCAACCTGAGCATCATAGCCAGCATTCTTCAAACGCTGCTGCAAACCTTCAGCATTAGTCTTAATACCGAATGAACCAACAACTACGCTGTAAGCCTTCAAACCAGAACCATTTACAACAGAAACAGTCTCGCGGCGTACTGGCTCATTGTCGTAATTATCAACAACAGGAGCCTGAGTAACAGGTTGAGTCTCTACTGGAGCAACAACAGCATCCTGCTGAGTTGTGTTGTCATCATTATTTGTAGTAGTATTCTGCTCCTGAGACTTTGCCTTCTCGTAAGCCTTCTTGTATGCACTCTCGCTTGACTTACAGCCAGTGAAAGCCATTGCCACACACATAGCTGCGCCCAAAACCATAAATTTCTTCATAATCCCTTAGTTTTTATTGATTATACTTTTAATTTACTATGTTATTATCGTGCGAAATTACAAAATAAGATGCAGAAGTAAGAACACAACGCCAATAAAGTTTGTTAAATAAACTATTTGTAAGATTTTTAACACAAAAATACTTGTTATCTATTGCTGATATGCAAAACTTTGACTATATTTGCCATTGATAAAGAATAAAATATTCATTCACAATAAAAGTAAGAGAATTATGAAGACATTAGGTTACATTTGCGCATTCCTCTGTGGTAGCATCACAGGCGCAGCTCTCGGACTTCTTTTGGCTCCAGAGAAGGGTACAGACACACGTTCAAAGATTTCTGACGCAGTAGACGATTTCTGCAAGAAGCATGACATCAAGCTCAGTCGCAAGGAAGCTGAGGATTTCGTTGAGGATATCAAGGATGCAGCTTCAGACGCTATCTAAATTATAAAGGATGTTCTCAAACGATAAGAACGTAGAAACAATAGCACAACTCGTAGAGGTGCTAAAACATTATATCGGGCTTCAGTCAGAGTACATGAAGCTCGATGTAATTGAAAAGGTCGTGCGATTACTGACCGTGATTACAATCATGGTTGTCTTCTGCACTATCTTATTAATTTCCCTAATTTATCTCTCCTTTGCTGCAGCCTTTGCATTGCAGACATTGGTGGGTTCACTTATTTGGGCTTTCCTCATTGTGGGTGGTGGCTATTTGCTATTACTCTTTTTCTTCATCTTACTACGTCGCAGTCTTATTGAACGCCCATTGGTAAGATTCTTGGGAAGTCTCTTAATGTCAAAATAAGCTTATGACAGAACAGACCACTCGCTTTGAAACCAATTATAGGTCGCTGAACGATATACGCTTGCGCAAGGCGCAGTTGCGTACAGACTTGACCAAGGATAGCAACAAGATTGCGGGGTTGTGGAATGAACTTATGCATAAGCCGAAAGACAAGAACACGCCTACCCAGCGCTTTTCTGGTGCATTCAATGTTGGTGCAGGCGTATTGGATGGACTTATCCTTACGTGGAAGCTCTATCGTATGTTTGGCGGTAAACAATCATCAGGACTCCTTAATAAGAAGTTCAGTTTATTCAAGAAGAAAAAGAAATAAGCAAACTGACGACTTAATAAGTAGTGAAAACAAACTACTGAGAAGCTACATCACTATCGTCAAAAGGAGAGGATACGTAGTTTTATCCTCTAAAACCACTTGCCTTCTGCAACTGTTAACGAGCGGTTATGAAACTATCGTTAATCTGAAAACAGAGACAAAGAGGACTGTTTTGTCCTGTTTTTTCACATACTCATTTTTAATATATGCTCTTTTGCATTTGAAAAGATGCCTAATAGCACTTCAAAAGGGCGTTATTTGAAGTCTTACTAACGCCCTTTAAGAGTCTTATTAAGCATCTTTATACGCACCATTTTACAACCCCCTGATTATCTTTTAGTTACAAAGGTGGAAGAAAGACCCCATTTTCTTGGTTTTTTCTTGCGCAAACCTTCATTCAATGTAAATATTTTTCCAAGCTCGATTATTAGAAGTACAACAAAAAACTCCCTATAATTCTGAGAATTATAGAGAGCTTTAAGTTTATCGAATGGAAGATTCCCATTATTTCAAATACTTCTTCAATCGTTTTTCAAGAAGCATATAATGTGCTTTCAGATCAGGAGATGAAACACGTGGAATGGTTGTTTCTAACAAAGAAAGCAACTTCTGCGCATACTCTAATTGGAACTCTGAAGTACGATTAACAGTTGTTCCCCACAAAGGTTCTGGCTCACCATAGCCATTACCGAAGTTAAGGAAATGCGTATCATCATCTAAACCTCGTTGTCTGTCTGCCAAATAACAACATTCTGTATGCTCTTTGTCAAGCTCCTTCTGTCGTAACATATTGGTAATAATGCTATTTACAGAAGGCAAAGGCGATTGAAGATTATGAACATTAGGTGCTTGCTTCATATCAGAAACACCCTCTTGCAATAAGTCGACATAGAGTCGTTGCATAGAGAGGTCAGCCACTGAAAGATTCTCTTTACCAGCAATCGTCTTGCCAAAGACATCTTGATAAACATCCTCCATATACTCAATTGGTGAATAAGAGGTAGAGTCAAGATAATAGGAAATAGCAAGCTTTGACGTTGCCATCATAGCAAGCGATTGCACATCACGAGCTAAAATCTTAAAAGGCTTGTTTGCTCCGAATGGTAGTTTCTTCTCAATCGTATCATTACCCAACGTTGCAAACGTGCGTGCTTGCTTCAGAAGCCATTGCACAGACTCTTTTTGCTTAGTCTTAGGCACAACTTTATAGCGTGGTAAGCCCGACTTCTCGCTTGTTTGATAGAGGTAGATGCCAGGGACATTAACACTCACATTACGTACATAATGCATAGCCTGAGATAGCACCTCATTATATAACTCGGCCTTACGCTTATCGTCATCCTCATCACCAATCCAATGATCAAGGTTTTTGAGAATCATTCGAAGATTGTCCATACCATAGGTAGACGACTTTACAGGGTCATCACCAAGGTCCTCCTCGATAGCCGAAGGGTCATACTTCGTGCCCGTTTGCTGTAAGCCATAACGATAGAAAGGATCGCCCTCATGCTTATCAGCCAATAAACGCAGCTGTTTAGCATCATCCTCAAACCCCTTCGAGCCAGGGAAAAGTTTGTAAGCCCACTCAACAGCATTGTAATCATAGACACCAAGGCGCGGTGGAGTAAGTTTAACGCCATAATCAGTAGGTTGTGCAACATAATTAAAACGTGCATAATCCATGATTGAAGCCGTTGTACCATACTTCTGCGTGAAGGCAGGAGAACGCAACGAGTCGGTAGGAAGTGCTGCAGATGCCGCCATGTTATGCATAAATCCAAGCGTATGACCAATCTCGTGCGCAATAATATACTCAAGTGTCTCCTCTATAATACTGTCAGGCATCTGCGCTCCACGTGCACGAGGGTCAATCTGTGCCGTCTGAACAAATCGCCAGTTGTTGATAGTGTTTACAACGTCATTATAAACAAGAACAGTAGCATTGATAACCTCTCCTGTTCGAGGGTCGGTCCACGATGGTCCCATAGCATTCTCGACGTCAGTAGGTAAGTATCTTATACAAGAATACTTGAAGTTATCAGGGTCGAAATTAGGGTCGTTCGTAGGGAAGTCTGCCACCTGCATAACATTCTTAAACCCAATACGTTCGAAAGCCTTATTCCACCATAGAACACCAGCTTTGATAGCTCGTTTCCAAAGTGGAGGGAATGTATTCTCTACATAATAGACGATTGGCTTTGTTGGTTCACACAATTCGCCAGCAAAATAGGCAGCCGTATCCTTCGGTACAATTCGCCAACGCTTAACGAATGTTGCTTTATCAATTGATCCGTCCTTTTTAAGAACATCCTTATTCATAAGAAACAGTCCCACACGTGTATCGCTTAAACGAGGTGTCATCAAGTCGTTTGGTAACAGAGCTAACGTAAAGTTTACGCCAATCGTTACGGGATAGTTGGTGATAGGCGAACCTTTTTTACCAGAGAGACTAATAATGTAATGCCTATCCATACCGACACAGGCATTCTCATCGAAGACTTTTAGTTTCGTCACCCTTGTAAGGTTCTCTTTCAAAGATGAGTTTACAGTGTATGCCCCTACATTCTTAGCAATCACTGGAAAGAAGCGATTCTCCTTTAAAATAAATGACGAAGCATCGAACAGCACGGCTCCAGTGGAGTCGTTATGTGCCTTGATAGGGAATGAAAAGAAATCAAGATTATCATAATTTAGCCTTGCAGCAAGGTTAGCTGATGGCTGATTCTTTGGTACAAACAAGTCGGTATTTACCACCTGCATCACCACAGAGCTATCTTTCTCTATGAAGCGCACATGCACTAAGTTGGAATTCTTAAAGCCTAAGTCGCCCATCTTAGGATTTGATACTGACGAAATTGTTACGCCAATAATCATGTCGCGCCCCAAAGACTGCTTCGGAAGCTCCATCAATATACGTCCGTCAGTCTTATGAAACGAAACAAAGCCACCGCGAACCGACTCCGTTAATTGCTCGGTGAGGGTACGCTCGTAAGCTGATTTCTTTTCTGTTTGTGTGCTCTGCGCCTTCTTCTTACGTTTTGAAAACGGGAAAGCTGCTCCCGATGTTGCGACGAAAGAAAAGAGAAGCAGAAGTAAAAGTATGCGACGCATTAACTGATTAGATATTAATGAATATTTCATTGACCATCCTCCAAAGCTTTATTCACCTTAAAGAGCAACATAGAATAATGTGAGTGCGCATCAGGTGAGAGGTTTGCTTTGACACACTTCTCTAACATTGGCTTCAACTTCAACAGTGAAGTGTAGAAGTAAATAGCCGAACCATCTAACAAAGCTGCATCAACTGTTGGTGCGAGTGATGCAGTAGGGTTACCATAGGCAGTGTTACTCGTCTGATTGCCGTTAACCGATGTAGATTGAAGTGCTGCCGGTCCATTACCGCCCTGCTTGTTAGCCTTGTCGATAACGGCACGTGAATACGTTAGATAAGCACGCTGTAACACACGCTCCTCCTGAGATGGAGCCTTACATAATTGTGCACTTTGGAAGAGTGAAGAGAAAAGGTCGTCGAAATATTCTTTCTGACTGTAACTCTGTGATGAAAGATGTGATGCTACTGCCAAGCGTGTACGAACACCAAAGAGGTCATATCCAATAAACTCTAAAAGCTGGTCGTAATAGCTTATAGCCATGAATCCCTTACGTTCAAAGGTTGGGTTAGCATATTGCTTGAAGTGCTTTGCCTGATTTAAGCACCATAACATCGCCTGTCGCTGACGTGATTTAGGTACTACCTCGTAGCGAGGAACACCTGATGACACTTTCATATCGTTTAAGAAGATACCACCAACATTGCTCAACACACGTTTGAAGAAAGCATATCTCTGCTGAGATATTGTCAGATACAACTTCTCTTTGATTCGACTATCATCATCGTCTTTCACCCAGTTATAAAGGTTGTTTTCAACGATTTGCATATTACGCAATCCATATTCACTTGCCTTAATCGCATCGTTGCCTAATGCACCTTCTTGTACACGTGGGTCCCAAATCAATGAAGAGGTTCGAAAGAAACGATAGCGAGGATTCTGTACACGCTTATCAACCATCTTTTCAAGTGCATCGGTTTCAGCACTTAAACTTGTCTTTGATGGGTCGAAATAACGATAAGCCCATTCGATAGCATGCTTGTCATACACTCCGACACTCTCTGGCATATAAACAACACCCTTATCACTTGGCTGAGCAACATAATTAAAAGGTGTATTAGCCATTAGTGACGCAGCAAGATTGTTGGCACGTGTGAATGTGCTATTACGAAGAGAATCAATAGGATAGGAATACGACGCCCCGATATTATCCAGCAAACCAAGGCTTCGCCCTATTTCGCATGCTACCATGTACTTCAATCCTTGATTGAACTTGTCTTGTGGTAGATGAGAGGTACGCATTGTGGCATCAGATGCCGCAGAGCCTAAGAACAACCAACGGTAAATCTGATTGCCGACATTGGCAGGAACAAAAACAGACGCATTGATGATTTCTCCTGTTTGTGGATTAGCCAAGAAAGAAGATGTAACCTTCTCTGCTGTACTTGGTACGTATCGGATGCAAGAATAGGCAATATCATCTGCATCGAAGTTATGATCATTCTTAGGGAAGTCTACGGCTTCAATAGCCTTTTGATAGCCCGCTTGTTCAAAGGCCTTATTCCAAAGTTCTACTCCTTGCTTGATTGCATTCTTCCATTCAATAGGGAAGGCATCATCAATATAAAAGCATATTGGTTTAACAGGCTTAGACAACTTACCTTGTTCGTAAGCCTTAATATTCTGCGGAACAAGGTTCCAACGTTGTGCTATGAATGTTTGTTTGCTTTTCGCGATGTTATTATCGAAGGTGAGTTTAGAGATAGATGCTATACCAACACGTGAATCTGTTATGCGTTGGCGCATCTTGCTATCTGGCAACAACGCTAAACTATAAGTAACACCTACGGTTGTTGGAATCTCACTGGCAACTGGTAAAGACATGAGTGAGGCTGTGAGCAGATAGTTGAAGTCAACATTTATCGTTATATTACGGTCGAAACTCTTAATCGTTCTAACGTAAGACATTTCGCTCTTAGGCGAAGCTGACAATGCTAAATCACCCGACTTCTTTGGAATAATAGGCAGCATACTGTTAGGACGTGCCAAGAGATCTGTTGCATCTATCACGATAGCCGAACTATCATTGTTGTAAGCTGCAATCTTAAAGCCCATCAAGATTGGGTCACGATAGCTAATCTTCAAGGCTTCTTGCATCTCAGCACTTGCACTACCGTCTGAATAAACCACACTGTTAGGTGTCTTCATAACTAAGCTACTGTCTTGAACTTCAAAGAAGAAATGCAAAGGGGTGAAGCTCTTTGTTCCAATGGTCAGATAGGTAGGGTCTGTTGTTGAGGAGATACCACCGCCCAACAACATCTCTTTATGCAAGTATTTGATAGGAACTTCCAAGTAGAGTTTCCCATCACTCTTATGCACAGTGATAAACTTACTACTTGCAGTTTCCTTCTTCTTGTCCTTAAATAGTTTATCGTATTTTGTTTCCTTCTTAGCTTTTTTGTCTTCGTCGCCTTTTTTATCATTGGCAAAAGCCATAACATTAACGCACAATAGTAATAAGCCTATTCCTATTGTGCGCATTGTTGCTATTATATTGTTTGTTTTCATGTCGGAATTATGGTTTGAATGTGGCATATATTTTCTTTATATGCCACGTTCATTATTGTCTGTATGTAATGCTCTTGATACGTCCAGTAATATTCTTTTTCGCCCAGAGCAATTTGTTTTCGTTCATATCAAAACAGTAAATGCTTCCCACAAGCTGACCTGTAGCTGCGTTTGTGGCTACATAAAGCTTATTGCTTCCTTCCAAGATGAGCATATCAGCGATAGTCTCACCAGCATCTCCAAAGCTTGTTAATGCGTTTTGTGGGAAATTACCACCAGACAACACATTATAAGCATACAGCTTATTACCAGCAGAATAGTAAACTAAGTTCTTCTCTGCTGATACGCATACTACTGATTGTGTGGTCAAACCCGCAGTAGCTGGGACAACATTCTCATCTTTAACAACGGCAGCCTCAACCTTTGTAGCTGTAGAGGGATAGAAGCCAGGGAAGATATAATAGCACTTAAACTTTGAGGAAGTAGCATTCCATGTGAGTAATACAATGTTACGCTCGTTGTCAACAGGTCCCATGCCGACAAGTGTTTCGCCCGTGAACTTCCCTTTTAATAGCTCAACAGGCACCTTACCCGTAGCCTGTACCTTTTGTGCAACTAATCGTCCTTCAGCATTATCAAACATTACGTAGCCTTGTACATAACGTAAGTCTTGTTGCTTCCAAGCTGTAGCAGCATCAGCTAAGGATATGTCAGAACCTAAACCATTCTTTATAGAACTACCTAAGTTGAAGAGTGATGTCTCGGAGAGTGTCAATCGGTTTGGCACATGATTTACCATAGTCAAGATAGACTTAGGATATGTCAAGGCACTCTTTCTAAGATACGTCACATCACCTGTACTATTAGTAGTGAAGCGCATATTCATCAGATTACCATCAAACTCGTAAATAGTGCTTGGATTTCCTACAGCAACAAACAAGAGTGGAGTCTTGTTATCACGTGCTAACGCATAATCAATTCCCTTAGGCTCTCCTGTGAAATCAATGCTTGGGTTATTCTTTTGCAGAACATCTAAGTCAAAAGTCTTTGTACTTCCTTCCTCTGGCAGGTAAGAAACGATTGTCTTCCCACTATTGCTTGCCAATATGTAAAGACCATCAACATAAGAGTATTGTACATTTAATCCAAACTCATAATATTGAATATTATCCCCATTGCTCACCTTTAATCGACATGGGAAAGAACCGAAGTCCTTACATACATATTTAAGAGAGGCATCGGTCGATACAACCTTACCATTTACTTCCCATTCATAGTCAACCTTCTTTTGCTCATTTGTCTGTACGACATTAGGTGAAATCTTCAATGTATCCCATCTATTAAGGGTATATTTCTCCTGTAAATCCTGTGCCAATGACAACTTAGACGAATTGCCAGAAGGACCATAAGACTCGTCTTTTATACATGATTGAAATGACAATGCCACTAATGGGAGTGCCAAGAGAAGATATAAATATTTCTTTATCATCTTATTTCATATTTATCTGTTTGCCAATTTTCTTTCTATCAAAAAGTATAATCTTAGTTTTATCGTACATTAAAGTTCCTTATAGAAACAATGAATGGTGTACACTTGATTATACCCTAAGACAAGTAACAATACTTATCCTACCTTTTACAACTCATTTGGATGTGCTGCAAAGTAAGCTACTACCTCCTGTACGTGTTGATACAGATAACCCTGTGCAGTAACATCAGTTCCTTCAAGAATATTTCTGATAGTCATTTCGTTACTATCATAATAAGCAAGTAACTTACGATACTTGTTCTTAGTGAAAGTTCCTAAGCCCCAATAACTCTCCATCACTTCCCAAAAATCAGGCTTAGAGAGTACGTTGTTGAAGGTTATTTTTACCGTATTGCTCTTGGTAAATCTTGTACCCAACTGATCCTTCCCAACTAAGTTCAATACCAATCGTATTGAATCATCCTTATCTTCTGATAAGTTTGCACGTATCAACGTCACTGGGACATAGGTACGATAAGCATTAGGAGCGAAACGTAAGGTATCAGCATTAAGTGTGTAGTGCTTCCCCGCAACAGCTGTTGTACCCTTACCAACTTCTACTGTGAAGGGTTGCGACTCAGCAGAAAGATTACCTACAAGCTGCACAGGCAAATAAACCACGTGTGTAAGTGTATCAACAGGCTTTACTCCGAATGAATAATTCACAACGGTATCACCTGGTTGTGCATAATAGAAACTAACTTGATTTGTTGGTTCAAACATACCGTCTGAACTATGTTCACCATCAAAGTCGACGTTGCTGCATGCTGCAAACAGAGTTACACCAGTGCAAACAAATAGTATATTTCTTATTGTTTTTTTCATTTTCATAAAGTGTTTAATAACTTACTGTCCTCCGAACTCTTTCTCCGTTTCTGGCCAAGGCAAGACGAAGATGGAATTAGATGGCTGACGTGTGGTAATACCTCTAAAGTCAGTAAATGCTTTGTTGTAGTGCTTCAACGCATAGAACGTTTGTCCTTCTCCAGGCATCTCACGCATACGCTCACGCAACATCTCCTTATTGAAAGCCTCGCGTGTTGCTACCTTTGCGCTATCAACATCCTCTAATCCACGACTTTTTCTTACTTCATTGAGCAATCTAACAGCCTCTGCCTTATTACTGTCATAGGTACATTCGCTTAAGATATAGTACATCTCTGGCAAACGGATAAGTGTCAAGCCCTGTAAAGGATTGCTATTCACCTGTGCATCACTCTCTAAGAATCTTACAAAAGAATAGGTCTTCAAACCATCTGGTGTAGTATTCTGTCTGTAATAACTTGTGTAGCGCAAGTCTGTACTTGTAGCCGAGAATGCTGATGTTTCATACAGACTTTCAAGGTCTCTACGCCCTTCGGTAAATGTACCACGTGCTGTCTGTGATAAGAAAAGGGTAGAGATAGTGCTTGAAAGCGTATTGTTATACAAACCGAAAATCAACTCTCCTGCCGCTGGGAATCGCTTAACATCGCTCAAAGAGCTATACTTCTTCAATGAGAAGTTATTTGTTGCGTCGATAACCTGCTTAGCATACTTAGCAGCATTTGTCACGTCACCCATAGCATAGTAAACTCTTGCCTTCGTAGCAGCCACGGCATACTTATTAAAGAATACGGCACGACCTTTCAGATAGTCACTGGAAGCTGTTGTCTCAACGTTTACTACATTGTCGTTCTTCAAAAGTTCCTCAGCTTTATCCAAATCTGACAATATTGCCTCATACGTTTTATGCAAAGTCAATAGCTTCTTATTATTGAGGTCGAAAGACGTTGAGTATGGTATACCACGTGTTGACGCATTGCTTTGACCATAGTCTTCTGCAAAAAGACGAACGAGGTCGAAGTGCATAAAGGCACGTAAGCCATAGCACTCACCACGCATCAAAGGTAGCTCCGCATGCTCAAACTTAGCATTCTCTGTTTGATCAATTATATTATTGACGTATGCTATTACTTGATATTGCTTTGTCCAAATGGCATCAACGATTGAGCGCACATCACTACGCATATAATCGTATTGTCCTACGAAGTAGCTTGTCTCTGATGAGTTATCGTAACCAAATATCTGTCCTAACTGGTCTACGAAACCAAAGCCTAAGTTGCCACCATATAAGTCTGATGTTGCCATACTGCCATAAGCACCATACATTGCATTACGGAAACCACGGATAGATGAGAATTGCTCTCCCTCATCAACTTGTCCTGCTGGTTGAACATTTATAAAGTCGTTACACGATACCACAGATAGCATCATAACGGCACCTATCAATAGTTTTGTATAATATGATATTCTCTTCATATTCATTTCTTTCTTATTATTACCTAAATAGTCTTTCACCATTATATTAATGTGTCAGCCATCATCGGTTTAAAATCCAAGTCTTACTGAAAACTCTACGCTTCGCTCATAAGGATAACTTAATCCGCGCTCACGTTTTACAGATGAGAGATAGAAGAGGTCATTAGCCAACATCTCCAAGTGTAAACGCTTTAATCCATATCGCTTGATAAACGTCAATGGCACTTCGTATGCTAACGAGAGACTGCTCAGCGTAATATAATTATTTGTCTCTACAAATCGTGATGTCTGCATAGGTACGCTTGAATCGCTAATACGCTTGTACTTTGCCTGCTGACCTACTTCCTTCCATCTGCTGCTAAATACGCGTTCGTCAGCGTTATAGCGTGGGTCGGCACCCTCCACTTTACTTG
Organism: uncultured Prevotella sp.; assembly: GCA_963550695.1. GTDB lineage: Bacteria > Bacteroidota > Bacteroidia > Bacteroidales > Bacteroidaceae > Prevotella. Next base: position 13,385 of record CAUVDL010000043.1, read on the forward strand.
CTAACGTCTGGTTATAGACAGCTCCGCCGAAAGAATAACGCATAGACATTCCCATTGAGAACTGCTTATAGGTAAGGTAAGAACCTAATGAACCCATACCGAATGGTGTGGTATCGCCATATACTACCTTGTCATTAGGATCATAAACGAACGTAAGGCTGCCATCACGCTTAATGAATACTTCATTACCTGTGATAGGGTCGATACCAGCAGAAGAAACTACCTTCAATGCAGTCAACGACTGACCTTCCTCATAGATAGGCAATGGTGTCACACCACCCTTTGCCTGGTTCTTCTCGTTTTGTTCGCGAAGAGCGTTACTGATTTTCTTAATCTTATTCTTGTTGTAAGCATAATTAAGGCTCAACGACCATTCCCAATCCTTATTCTTGATTGGAATAACACGTGTCTGGAACTCGAATCCACGATTCTCTACCTCTCCGACATTCTCACGTGACGTGGTAATACCCAATGATGGAGCCTTAGTGATGTCAAGCAGCAGGTTATCAGTATTCTTCACATAAACATCTGCCGAGAAGTCCCAACGGCCCTTGAACATTGTGAGGTCAAGACCGAGGTTGGCACTGAGTGTTCTCTCCCATTTAAGATTCTTGTTTCCAATACCCATTGGTACGGCACCAATACCTTTTATATAGTTAAGACCTGCCAAACTGGTATACATTGTCAATGCCTGATATGGCTCAAACGAGATGTTTCCAAGATAACCCAAACTTGCACGAAGCTTTAACAACTGGAAGGGTGAACCTTTAAGGAACTTCTCATTATGAATATTCCATCCTGTTCCCACACTCCAGAAAGGTGCAAAACGAGAGTTCTTACCAAACTTAGACGAACCTTCATAACGATAAATTACATCTAAGAAGTAACGGTTATCCCATATTGTGTTAAGGTTTACGAAGAAACCAGCACCATTATACTTACTATCTACACCGCTTGGTTTACCCGTTGGATAGTTTCCTGCCAACAATGGGTGGGCTACGTTGTCTGAATAATAACCTACAGAACCATACCTACTACCATCGACAGAGTTTGACTCGATCGTTGCACCTGCCATCGTCGTAAGGAACAGCTTACTAAATATATAGTTATTGTATGACACCATCAACTTACCCTGATAGGTTGTTGTACTGGTGAAAGTCTCTGTCAGTCGTCCTCTGCGTGACACATCGGCTACATTTTTAATCTGATCTGCCGAGAATGGTGACACAAAGTTACGTCCCTCATATTTCGTCTTTTGTATTGAGAAGTCTCCATCAATTCTGAACTTCTCTCCCAACCATAATTGAAGCGTTGTTGTGTTTAATACGTCAAGCGTGTTTCCTCTGTTGAAACTACCTAACGATGCCTCATACAGAGGATTAGAGAGGTCGTAGTTCAACTTTGGTTTCAGGGCTCCATACTCATCGTATGGATATTCATATGGATTCTGCTTCACCCAATCAGAGAAATCACCGTATGGCGACTGAGTTGATTTTACAGATGAGATAGTAGCCGTATTACTGATAAAGAACTTACCAGAAAGGTTATATGAGAGCTTGAAGTTTGTTGACAAACGCTCACGGCTCGAACCCTTCATTACACCTTCCTCATCTCCATAACGCACACCTAAGTTGTATCGTGCGTGCTCATCGCCTCCATCAATACTTACACTATGCTGTGAAGAAATCGCATTACGCAATGGCTTCTTAATCCAGTCGGTTGTTACACCGTCTTGAATCTGGTTGTAATAGTATGCATACTTATTTTGCAACGCATATTGTTCTGCTAAGTCGGTTGCTGTATAAAGACCTGCCAAACGCTCGTATTCAAGCTTTTGTGATGCTGAAAGCAATTTATAGTCACTCAAATCAGGAGTTGACAAACGTAATGTTCCATTATAATTAAATCTCAACTTACCACCCTTGAGTGCCTTCGTTGTGATAACGATAACACCTGCCGAAGCCTTCGCTCCATAAAGTGCTGATGCCGATGCATCTTTGAGTACGGTGATTGACTCAATATCGTTCATATCCATATCATTGACATAGTCCACCTTTACCTGCGAACCGTCAACAACGAATACAGGCAAGTTTGCTTGACCAGAGAAGGTAGCACGTCCACGAATATTGATATCAGCAATCTTATTTGGGTCAGATCCGCCAAGGTTATCTTCTAATACGCTAAGACCTGGCACAAAGTTAGCCAAACTCGTAAGGACATTTTTTGTACCGACAGACAACAATTCATCTTTCTTTATAGATACCTGCGAACCCGTAAAGCTGTTTCTATTCTTTGTTGCAAAACCTGTTACGACAACTTCGCCCAACTCACCAACGTCTTCCTGCATCGTGAAGTTACCAGCCGTACCATTCTTTACCTTTTTCTCTAACGGCTTATATCCTATATAATTAAAGGTGAGCGTAACTTCTGGCAAGTCGGTATTAATTTCATACTGACCGTCCAGATTCGTAATATAACCGCCATTAAAGCCTTTCATTCGGATAGTTACACCAGGCAGAGGCAAACCGTCTTTATCGGTTACTTGTCCATATACTCCTTTCCGTTTCTCTTGTGTTGGTTTACGAGCAAGTTTCACACGGTTGCCATCAATACTATAACTAAAACCTATCTTATTAAAGACTTGCCCTAACACGGCACGAACAGGCTGCGCTTGTGCGTCAATGTTAACTTTCTCCGTTTGAGATAGTAGTTCGGGAGTCACATCAAATTGTAATCCTGTTTGTTTTGACACTTCATCTAAGAAGGTCTTCATTTCTGTTTGCTTCATAGACAGCGTCACCACCATCTTATCAACATCTTGTGTTTGTGCTGATACGGTTGACCCTATACTAAGCATTAACATCAGAGCCAGTGCTGCCCAAATTCGTAATACGGGATTACTTTTTTGCATTTCTTTTCTCATTTCCCTCTGGTACTTTAATGTTTAGAACTATTCTTATAAATTAAAACGTATAATAATAAAATATACTAAGGAATCTTTTTCAAAAGCTGTTTTTAACAGCTAAGCCGCAAAAATACATAAAAAACAAAAACCTTGCAAATATTTTTTAAGTTTATATATTAAAAACATATCATTTTATAACACCTATCACGCATATTTCATTGAAACCTGAAATGTCTTAGACGCTTCCGAAGCATGAAGTGACAAACTTAATCTATTTATATGATAAGGCACACAGAGAGAAAGCAAAGTAAACGGCTTCTGATAGAAGACAAAGTAACAGGGTGAACACCTTTGGGCGGAGTAACAGAATTCATTATATCAATTTAAGACTATAAGGGGGTGAGTAGACTAAACTATTGTAAATCTAACCTTAGTATATTATCAGCACAAACTTCATAATAAAAAACTTGCCCCCTGAACGCTATTGAACGTTAGGAGGCAAGAAAACGAAAATTAAATTACCATCATATTAGATAATACTAAACCAGAAATTATCAGATATAACTTTACTGGAAGAGTGCAGGCTGAACTTGGAAACCCCAGGTACGATAACTTGGAGCAACAACAGTCATGCCTTCTTGTATACCTAAAGCATAGCCACCGCTACTATACCATGGGGAATTAGTAGATGACCAATAGAGACCTTTTACACCAATAGAATAAAGTTGCGCATTATCATAAAATCCTATTGTCGGCAAGAAGAAGTAATCGCTTACCGCATTCAATGTAGACACTGAAGAAATATTATGATTTTCAAACTTAGTCCATGGCCAATTAGTCTTATAACGCCAATCGGTAAGAACATTAGAGTTATCAGGATCAGGATATTTTTCATCAAAGATTTGTGATGATATTCCTTCATCAGATATAATCTTTGCACGCTTTTTTATCCACATTCCACCTTTTCCTAAATGTCCCATTAAACTCCACAAACTATCATCCCAATGTGGGTCACCTTTCATTGCAAACCATAACATAGCATTAACAGTCGGTAAATTGGCACAACTTTGTGTTGCTGTATATGGAGTAGGAGTGGTTCCATTATACTCAGCAACTGTACTCTTATATCTTGGGTCACCTGGCTTAGGATAATTATTGTTTGGTTGATTCGGTGCAACTGGTTGCCAAGGATCAGAGTCTTTCCAATTATGTCCACTCCAATAGTTTGTCTGAGCATCCCACATATAATAATTTTTCGCAAACTCATTCGAATAATCCTTTGGCGTAAGGTTAGCCGTAATATCATTAATCTTACCCTCCTGACAATTATAACTTGCAATAGTCTTTACGATATCGCCTTCAACATTGGTAGCAGGGTCCTTAATCGTATAAGTAATTGTAAAGTTATACGTACCTGGTGCAACAACCATATAAGCTCCATTGGTAGCGAGAGATGAGGTGGTTGTGTTTAGTGAGAAGTCGCTTGTATTAAGCGTAACGGTGTTTGAATAAGTCTCACCTGCCTTCTGTGTAAGGCTTCCTGTAGAGAAATCATACTTACCTGCGATAGGTTTATCGGCTGTTACCTTAATCTTTGTCAACTTGATATTTGGACCAAGGTCGGTATTCATACAACGTGGTACGAAGCAGAGGTAACTTGCCTTATGGTTGAGTGTAAAGGTGTAATTACCATTGCTACCTGTTGCGGTTGCAGTACCGCAATCGCCTGATGTACCAAGATGGCTAAAGTCGTTGGCTGTGGTCTGTGTCTGTGTGCTTGCAATGGTCACAGTGTTAGCGTCTGTTCCATTCTCACCTGTATAACGCACCTCACGGTTGTTCAATGTAAATGAACCAGAAGCGAGACTGAATATTGCTTTTGCCTTATTAGATGGATTATAAAGGTTTGCAGCATTACTCTGATGGAAGGTATTCGCATCGTCCTGTACGAAAATCTTATCTGCTGAAGTCCAGAACACCTTAGCATCGCCACCAAGTGTATAGGTAGCTGTTGTACGTGTCAAAGTACGCGTGTCATTCCCTGGTTGTGAACCATCAAAAGTAGCAACACCCTTAGCGGTATTCTGTTTAGCATTGTCCTGCTGTGCGCTGTCTTCACTTGAACAAGCCACAACAGACAGAGCAGCTAATGCACACGCAGCAAATTGCGTTAGTTGTTTCATTGATTTATTCATAATTATTCCCTTTTTGTTTCTTTAGTTTTCTAATCTTTTTCTTAATCCCATGAATCTGTTTTTCTCGTTGAAATCCATGAAGACTTTTCCTCTTCTTCCTCATCTTCATTGTCCATCCAAACAGGTGCTTGCTTTGCATCACCAGCCTGACTACCATGACCAATAGTACCTGCTGAACCACTTGCCTGATTCATCAATGTCTCAATTTCTGTGCAGACAAATCCACACGCGGGCTGTACATAAGCCCTTTTCAACTTTTTCATAATTTTCATTTGAGTTTAGTGACACACTTTTGTGTATCAAATTTATGTTATCTATAAGTTACTATCAATTTGAGTTGATTACTTATTAAGATTATTGGTTTAAACTGTCACTGCAAATTCCCCTTAAATCCAGTATTACTTTTTAAACAAGCAACATACAAAAAAGACAAAGGGAAATCACTATAATTCCTTTGTCTACATGAGGTTATACGGCGCACCTCGCGCGCGTAAAATAAAAGTAAAAAGAGATTTATTTACGCCTGCTCTGAGAGAGAGAGAGAGAGAGAGAGTACACAATTATTTGGAACTACCAAATAATTCTCACTCTTTTTTCTATCTTTTTTAGTAAAAGAACTTATCAAGGCACAAGAGGTATGATCACCTTTACAAGAGGTGTCAAATGCAATAGCCGTAATAATATTCTTTATCGTTCTCATTTGAATTATTGGTTAATTTTAACCTAACTGTGTGCAAAGGTAGAAGTTTTTATCAAAACAAGCAAGAAAATTGCAAGTAAAAATTAAAACGTGTGATTTTTAGCTCTGTTATTCTTAAGTTCAAACGGAATATTAGTCCCTATAGTACATTATTCTTATTAAGCATATTCTTACCTACTTAATATGTGGTCAATCGCATGGCTGCTTTTCTAATAGATAAAAATAATAAAATAAACAAATTGCTCCAATATCTATTTATTAGCTTCTCTTTCTGTCTTTTTTTGTTTTGTGAATTATTATTCCCTTTGAATTTTGAGGCTTGAGCTTTCAACGTTATGATTTGAGTTTTAACTCTTTTACTTTTGTTTGTCTTTCCCCTTTGTCTAATATTGGTAATCATTATTCTAAATTAATGAGTATTTCTGAAATTGTTTTGTAATAATAAAATCATGGTTGAATAATAAGGGATGCTCTTTTTGCTTCGAAAAGACGCTTAATTGGCTTCTAAAAGATGCTCTTTAGCAGTCTAACTAACGCCCTTTTGCAGTCCAACTAAGCATCTTTTGAACTGGTGTTTAGTAATCTATTGATTATCTGTTTGTTGTGAGGAATGTGATTTTTGAAGTTTTATTTGCGATCTTAGACTTAAGAATAAGAATATTTGTAAATGTTTTTTATCACACAAAGATAATTTTCTTGTAATTTTACATAGGAGCAAAACGTCCTTGAAAAAGATTGACAGCCAATCTTTATATTAAGTTTTTTTCAGAGTAGGAATGTAAAAATATAAGGAAAATCTTTGGATGATCGGTTGGAAAATAGTAACTTTGCACGCGTTTAGCGAATTTAGACACTTTAAAATAGTTGAATGAAGAATGACAAAATGAAAATGAAGTACCGCGTGAACG
>CAUVDL010000044.1:0-19437 GCA_963550695.1 uncultured Prevotella sp.
ATTCTGAATTAACACTAATCATAATTATGAATTGTGAATTATGAATTCTGAATTAACACTAATCATAATTATGAATTGTGAATTATGAATTCTGAATTAGAGTGATTTACTTTGTTACTAACTTAAACAGTTTATCATTTGGGCGCACCTTGTCTGGTACTGGGATTGAAACGCGCCAACCTTGTTCTGCTTTATCAACAGGATTGAGTTCATAACGGATTTCTTCCGCATTGAGGAACATAGCTCCGGTGCTGTTACCAGTGATGAGAAGTTTCTCTCCCTTTACAAAGGTATTAGCCTCAACGGCAACCTCAGCAACGCCAAGACGAGAGAAATACTTGATCACCTTACCGATGAGTACTTTCTTCTCTGTTGCCTTATTGCCATAATCCTTGGTCCATTCGCCCATCTTCTGACCTTGATAGTAGCCATCCCAGAAGCCACGATTGAAGACTGTTGAGAGCCGCTCGTCCCACTTGTCTTTCTTTTCTTCGGTGAAGGTACCATCGAGTACGCTCTCTATTGCCTCCTTATAGCAGCTAACAACGGTGTGAACATACTCTGGTCCACGTGCACGTCCCTCAATTTTGAACACACGTACACCAGCATCCATCATCTTATCAATGAAGCGAACGCTCTTTAAGTCCTTTGGACTCATGATGTACTTGTTGTCAATCTCAAGCTGATTGCCCGTCTCATTGTCTGTAACGGTATAGCTACGACGGCATATCTGGGTACAAGCACCACGGTTAGCAGAGCGGTTAGAGTCGTGAAGACTCATATAACACTTACCCGAAATCGCCATACAGAACGCACCATGGCAAAACATCTCGATACGAATAGGCTGCCCCTTTGGTCCACAGATATTCTGTTTGATAATCTGTTCGTGTATCTCCTTTACCTGATCCATGTTCAGCTCGCGTGCCAATACGGCAACATCAGCAAACTGAGCGTAGAACTTCAAGGCGTCAATATTAGAGATGTTCAGCTGTGTTGAGAGGTGAACCTCAACCCCTACTTGGCGGCAATACATCATTACGGCAACGTCACTGGCAATGACAGCAGTGATGTTAGCGGCCTTGGCAGCATCGATAATCTCGTGCATTGTCTCAATATCCTCACCATAGATGACGGTGTTTACAGTCAGATAGGTCTGTATTCCCTTTGCATTACAAGTCTCGGCAATCTCTTTGAGGTCGTCAATGGTGAAGTGGTTGGCTGAATGGGAACGCATATTCAGCTTTCCAATACCGAAGTAAACTGAGTTAGCTCCGGCATTGATGGCAGCCGCTAATGACTCACGTGAGCCAACAGGTGCCATTATCTCAAAATCATTTGTATTCTTATTCATTATTTTATAATCATTACTAAGCAGTTAGCAAGCAATAAGAAATCTGTTACCTTTCGCAGACTTATCCCTATGCTTTGCTTTGCCTGTTGCTATCCTTTATTTATTGTGAATGTGTCTAATCGGTCTGCAAAGGTACAGAAAATATCCGATAAAGGGCGTAAACGAGTTTGTAAGTTTTGCAAATCTTACTATCTAATCAACCTAAATAGCGTTTATATTACCCTTCTTGATAATAAGTTGCACCTATATTGGTGATATACTGTAGGATGTTCATCCCTCCACACGTGTGGTGTTAAGCCTCCGCACCATATGTGCTAAGCCTTCGCACCACTCGTGTTGAGCCTTAACACATTGGTTGAATATAAGTAAGACGTGTCATAATTGTCGTGATAAAATGAATGAAATATCAATGACTAAACTTGTAAGAGAAATGTTTACCAAGCTACTTAATTCTATAAAAAGACAGTGTTAGCACTCCATAAGACTCAAATAGTCAGACTGTTTTTCGGTTGTATGCGATAATTTTTGTATCTTTGCATGCTAAATTTTTCGAGATAACAACAGAATGAAGAAACTATATATTGAGACATACGGCTGCCAAATGAATGTGGCAGACTCTGAGGTTGTGGCTTCTGTCATGAAGATGGCAGGCTATGACGTATGTGAGAATGAGGATGAAGCTGACGCTATCTTCCTTAATACCTGTTCTGTACGTGAGAATGCGGAGAACAAGATATACAATCGTTTAGAGGCTTTACACGCTGAGCAGAAGAAAGGGCGTGACCTTATCTTGGGCGTATTGGGATGTATGGCAGAGCGTGTAAGAGACGACTTAATTCAAAATCACCACGCCAACCTTGTGTGTGGACCAGACTCCTACCTCAACTTGCCTGATATGATAGCACAGTGCGAAAACGGTACGAATGCTCTGGATATCGAACTCTCTACCACTGAGACCTATCGTGATGTTATCCCACAGCGTATTGGTGGCAATAGAGTGTCGGGCTTTGTTAGTATCATGCGTGGTTGTAATAACTTCTGCCACTATTGTATCGTTCCTTTCACCCGTGGACGTGAGCGTTCACGTGATGTTGAAAGTATCTTGAAGGAGGTTAAAGACCTGCATGACAAGGGCTTTAAGGAGGTTACACTCTTAGGTCAGAACGTTAATTCATACGGCTTATTGCCTAATGGCAAGCGTCCAGAGAATGGCGTTTCCTTTGCAGAATTGTTGCATAAGGTGGCACAGAGCGTACCAGATATGCGTGTACGCTTCACGACTTCCAACCCAGAAGATATGACAGAGGATATCATTGAGGCAGTAGCTACCGAACCTAACCTCTGTAATCATATCCACTTCCCTGCACAGAGCGGTAGTAATAGCGTGTTGAAGTTGATGAATCGCAAGTACACTCGTGAGGACTACCTTGAGAAGGTGGCTGCTATTCGTCGTCTTATCCCTGATTGTGGCCTTACAACTGATATCTTCATTGGTTATCACAACGAGTCAGAAGAGGACTTCCAACAAACGCTTTCACTGATGCGGGAGGTAGGCTTCGACTCAGCCTTTATGTTCAAGTACTCTGAACGACCAGGTACTTATGCTGCAAAGCACCTCCCTGATAATGTATCTGAAGAAGAGAAGATTCGTCGTTTGAATGAGTTGATTCGCTTGCAAACTGAGATTTCAGCCGAGCAGAACAAGAAAGACGAGGGCAAGGAGTTTGATATCCTTATTGAACGCTTCGGAAAACGTAGTCGTGAACAGCTGATGGGACGTACTCCACAGAACAAGGCTGTAGTCATGCCACGTGGCAATCATCATATTGGTGAAACTGTCCGCGTACGCATCACAGGCTCAACCAGTGCCACACTCTTTGGAGAAGAAGTATAAATATACTATATGTATGGATATAAAACCGCAAAACAATTTTGCGGTTTTACTATTTATAGCTATATTTGCAAAATTGAATATAAGATAAGAAGATTAGTTGATGAAGGAATTCATACACGTTTTACGCAGGTTCGTACCACCATACAAGAAGTATCTTGTGCTGTCAATCATTTTCAATATATTGTCAGCAATTCTCAATATATTCTCCTTTGCAACCCTTATCCCTCTCCTTCAGATTCTTTTTAAAGTTGATGCTGGAACGGGAGCGATGCGTGCAATGGCTTGGAGTGAAGGCTCTTTTAAGGAGGTACTATCGAACAATGCGGATTATTATACGCAGATATACATCACCAGTTGGGGTCCAACAACTGTCTTATTGGTTATTGGATTGCTACTTGCCTTTATGACCTTCTTGAAGACTGGTGCCTACTTCCTTTCTTCTGCATCGATCATTCCTATCCGAACAGGTGTGGTGCGTGACATTCGTAACCAACTCTATGAGAAGATAACATCTCTTTCTCTTGGCTTTTTCAGTGAGGAAAGAAAGGGAGACATCATTGCTCGTATGAGTGGTGACGTACAAGAGGTTGACAACTCCATCATGTCTTCTATCGACATGCTCTTTAAGAACCCTGTTCTTATCGTTATTTACTTTACCACACTGCTTATTATCTCTTGGCAGTTGACACTCTTCACGCTCATCTTTGTTCCTATCTTCGGATGGTTTATGGGCTTTGTTGGTCGAAAGTTGAAGCAGAACAGTATGACAGCACAGAAGTTGTGGAGTGATACGATGAGTCAAGTGGAAGAGACCTTAGGCGGTTTAAGAGTCATCAAAGCCTTCTGTGCAGAAGGAATGATGAATGAACGCTTTGACAAGATAAACTCACAATACCGCAGCGACATCATGCGTGTGAACATCCGTCAGCAGTTAGCTCACCCGATGAGTGAGTTCCTCGGAACGGTCATGATAGTTGTCGTACTTTGGTTTGGTGGTACCCTTGTCTTGGGCGAATCTCCGATTATCAGCGGTCCTACCTTCATCTACTATCTTGTTATCCTCTATAGCATTATCAATCCATTGAAGGAATTCTCTCGTGCAGGCTACAATATCCCTAAAGGACTTGCCTCAATGGAGCGCATTGATAAGATTCTTAAAGCAGAAGTGAAGATACAAGAGCCAGAGAAACCTGTTCATATTGATAATTTCGAGCATGAGATAGAGTTCCGTAACGTCAGCTTTGCTTATACAGATGGTAAGGATGATGATGGTAATACAGAACTTCACTGGGTATTGAAGGATATTAACCTCGTTATTCCAAAGGGTAAGACAATCGCTTTGGTAGGACAGAGTGGTAGTGGAAAGTCTACCTTGCTCGACCTCATCCCACGTTACTACGATGTGCAGGAAGGTGAAATTCTCATTGACGGAATCAATGTTAAGGACTTAGGAGTGCACGACCTCCGCCAGCTTATTGGTAATGTAAACCAAGAGGCAATCCTCTTCAACGATAGTTTCAAGAACAACATCTCCTTCGGTGTCAATGCAACAGACGAGGCGATAGCCGAAGCTGCGAAGATTGCCAATGCCCATGAGTTTATCCTTAGTAGTGAGAAAGGATACGATACGAATATTGGTGACCGTGGTGGACGCCTTTCTGGTGGACAGCGTCAGCGTGTCAGCATTGCCCGTGCCATCCTTAAAAATCCACCAATCCTCATCCTTGATGAAGCGACTTCTGCCCTTGATACAGAGAGCGAACGCCTTGTACAGGATGCCCTTTATAAGCTTATGAAGACGCGTACGACCATAGCTGTGGCGCACCGCCTATCTACTATCAAGAATAGCGATGAGATTTGCGTACTGCATGAAGGTGAGATTGTAGAACGAGGTACACACGATGAGCTTATGGACATCGAAGGATACTATAAGAAACTGCATGATATGCAGGAGATATAAAGGCCCAATAGGATTAAAAGATATGAAGGGATTATTAAAAACAACATTTGGTTCGCCAATAGCATTAGTATTCAACTTGCTATTGGCGTATGCCATTTTCTTTGTGGCACGATTGACATACTTTTTTGTCAATTACAGTTACTTCGTCGACGGACTCAATGCTTCTTCACTCTGGATGTGGATAAGAGGAAGTCTTCTCTTTGATACAACAGCCATCCTTTATACGCATATTCTCTACATCGTGATGATGCTTTTGCCGCTATGGAGGAAGGAGAACCAAGCCTATCACAGGCTTTGTAAGTGGATATTCATGGTTGTCAATGCTCTTTCTCTTGCTATCAACCTTGCCGACTCGGTTTATTTTCCATTCACACTGCGCCGTACAACAACCAGTGTGTTCCGTGAGTTCGACAATGAGAACAACATTGCTGGCATCTTGTTCCACAATGCTATAACACACTGGTACCTTATCATTATCTTTATTCTTGTTCTTTGGCTTGCCAATAAGTTGTATGTTATGCCACATACCGACCACAGCCGCTATAAAAGTCTGCGTCAACGATTAGTTTATGCGGCACAACTTTTCGTATGTCTTGCCGTGGCTGCTGTCCTTACAGTAGGTGGTTGCCGAGGCGGATTGCAGTCGGGTGTACGTCCGATAACTATTAGTAACGCCAACCAGTACGTAGAACGTCCTACTGACTGCGCCTTGGTGCTCAACACTCCTTTTGCACTTATCCGCACGATCGGCAAGTCTGACTTCTCTGTTCCCGACTATTACCCTTCATTGGCAGCTGCAAGTGAGGTCTACAACCCTATTAAGTGGATGGCATATAAGGCTCCAGGTCCAAACTCAAACGTACGTCTTCCTAACAAGAAGAACATCGTTATCCTCATTGTCGAGAGTTTTGGACGTGAGTATATAGGAGGATTTAATCGTGACTTCTTCGATGGTAAATACAAGGGTTACACCCCGAACGTAGACAAACTCATCGATAAGAGCCTCGTCTACCGCTTCTCTTACTGTAACGGACGTAAGAGTATTGATGGTATGCCATCCATTCTCTGCAGTATTCCTCGCTTTGGAGAACCCTTTATCCTCACCCCCGCTTCAATGAACAACTACACTGGTATGCCTGGACTCCTTAGTAAATGGGGCTATCAAACAGCCTTCTTTCATGGTGCCAATCGTGGTTCTATGGGATTCCTTGCATTTGCTAATAAGATTGGATTTCAGCACTACTATGGTCGACAAGACTATGACGAAGACCCTCGCTTTGGTGGGGATAAGGACTTCGATGGTAACTGGGGCATCTGGGACGAACCTTTCTTGCAGTATTACTGTGCGAAGATGGGCGAAATGAAACAGCCTTTTATGACTGCTCTCTTTACTGTCTCAAGTCACGACCCATTTGTTGTTCCAGAGAAGTATAAGAACGTTTATAAGGAAGAACACCTCCCTATCCATAAGTGTATCCGCTATACTGACATGGCGATAGGCAAGTTCTTCGAGTCTGCCAGCAAGCAGCCTTGGTTTAAGAATACTATCTTCGTCCTCACAAGCGACCATACCAATCAAAGCGACCATGAGCAGTATAAGACCGACATAGGCGGCTTCTGTTCACCTATTATTATATATGACCCATCTGGAGAGATAAAGCCAGGACGTGTAGATGGTGTGGCGCAACAGATTGATATTATGCCAACACTACTCTTTCACATCGGCTATAACGCAACACCATACCTCGCTTTCGGTAAAGACCTACTACATACACCAGCGAAGGACACTTGGGCTGTCAATTATCTGAACGGTATCTATCAATACATTAAGTATGGTTATGTACTTCAATGGGACGGTAAACAGACAAAAGCCATCTATCGAGTAACCGACGCACTGATGAAGCACAACCTTCTCGGACACGTGCCTGAGCAGACAAAGATGGAGCGAGAACTGAAAGCTATCATCTATCAGTATATGTATCGTATGGTACACGATAAGATGTATCCAACGATTAATAACCCAGAATTTTAATGAAAAAAGCCCTTTATAAAACCCTTTATTTCCTTGCTTACGGCTTTTGGTATTTAGTAGCTCTGCTGCCTTTTCCAGTGCTGTATCTGTTCTCCGATGGCCTTTATCTGCTAATGTCACGAGTGGTGAAGTATCGCCACAAGGTGATATGGAAGAACCTCAAGAAAAGCTTTCCAGAGAAGACTGATAACGAACTTCGTCAAATTGAGCAAGGATTTCACCGTTGGTTCTGCGATTACATTGTGGAGACACTAAAACTGATGACCATGAGTAAGAAGCAGCTGATGAAACGTATGACCTTTACTGGCACGGAAGAGCTGAACAGAGTGCTGTCGGAAGGTAAATCGGCTGCTATTTATTTAGGTCATTTGGGTAACTGGGAGTGGATTACTTCCCTGCCTTATTGGGTAGATAATGCGCTCTGCTGTCAGCTTTATCACCCATTGGAAAACGAATACTTCGACCGTCTTTTCAAGTTCGTACGCGAACGTCAGGGGGCACTTTGTATTCCGATGCAAGAGTCATTACGTAAAATTATACAATTTGGCCGCAATGATAAACCACTTGTTGTGGGCTATATATCGGACCAAGTACCATTTTGGTGGAGCATTCATCACTGGGTTCAGTTTATGAATCAAGAGACCCCTGTTCTCACTGGGGCTGAACGTATTGTGAAACATACGCGTCAAGTCTTTGTTTATGGCGATATGACACGTACCAGCCGTGGGCACTACAACTGTGAGTTTCGCATCATTCGGGAAGATACAAAGGGATTGCCAGACTATGAAATAACTGACCTCTATTTTCAAGAGTTGGAGAAGTCTATCCGTCATCAGCCTGAAATCTATCTTTGGAGTCACAATCGTTGGAAGCGTACACGTGCCCGCTTTGATGAGTACTTTGAAGAGATAGATGGCAAAGTACGTTTGAGAGAAGGTAAGGAAATGATTTACTAAACCACGTGAACATAACAGAGCTACATCTCTCCACAATTGACAAAAGCGGAGAGAGGGCTCGGAACGTTAGAAAACTATAACAGAAGGGATACAGTCCTGCTGATCTTCTCACATCATAATCATAAAAGATAAACCAGCCACATGATACAAGTTGCATTGAAAGAAATCATGTTTAATACCTCCCTAAACAGTTCTTTTACAGCAGTTAAGACCATCTTTTCTCAACCTTTCTATGTGTCTGACCATTCTAACAGCGTGTTAAGTGCGATTTTTTTTCATGAAAAAAAATATTTTTCTTCATGAAAGTAATTATTTCTTTTCATGAAAAGAAATAATTTTTATCGTAAAGAAAAATGATTATAAACCGTAGAGAGGGATTATTCATGAGGCCTTTTAGAAGTAGAGGTGACAGTGAAAACAATGATTATCGACGCTCTATTCTTACCGAAATTACCCTATCATAAACTCAAAATAAATCAAAACAAATAATGTATAAGAACATAACATACCTAATAAAGCATTCCGCTGTAATCCTTATTATCCTATTCTTCGTACGCATTTGCTTTGCTATTGCATTCGTCCCGATGAGTATTATCAGCAATAATTTGGCTGTTCTTCCTCACTTACTCTTCAATGTCTTTCGCTTTGATTTGCAAGTAGTATGCTACGTGTTATTACTTCCTACGATTCTAACTTTCGTCTTTGCAGCCATTAGAAAATCATGGACAGAACGTGTGTTAAGTCGTTTCCGTAGGCTTTATTTCTCTATTATCAGCACTCTCTTACTGGCGATTAGCGGCATTGATATGGGCTTTTATGACAATTTCAATAGCCATATCAATATCACCTTCTTTGATTTCTTCAACGAAGGACCAATGAGTTTGATTCAAACAATATGGGAAGAATATCATTGTGTCTATGAGGCTATAGCCTTTCTTCTTATCCTTCTACCAACCCTTCTACTCATCCGTAGAATTGAGTTGAGCAAGTCTTCCTCTCGTCACCCTCTCCATTTGACAAGCAGACAGCGACTTTCACGTCTCGAGATCACTAAACTGTCAGCTACCATCCTATTGTATATAACCTTTTTAGTCATCGGTCTGCGTGGGTCGGTCTGGCGCTTCCCTTTACAGATAGAAGACACGTTTGTGTCAAATCAGAAACTTCTGAACGACCTTGTTCCAAATGCTATTTATATGTTGAAAAAAGCTTATAAAGAGAAGAACAACGCTTTCAAGATAGCAAAGACAGACGACTTACTGCATGAATATAAGTTCAAGAGTTTGCAGGAAGCCTTGGATTTATATACAGATGGAAAGGTGAAGATGGCGAAGAACGACACACTAAGAGCAATGCAGCGTGCTCTCTTTGAGGAAGTAGGTGACAGCTTGAAACAGCCTCAACCTAATATTGTAATCATTTATAGCGAGAGTTGGAGTAATTATCTGTTCAATCTCCAACAAAAGAATGCGGAGATGTATTTCGGTTTAGAGCGTCATTTCAAGGAAGACCTACTCTTCCGTAACTTCCAATCAGTGCAGAATGGTACAGTAGCTTCGCTTGAAAACCTCTATGTCTCTACGCCTTTTCCACGCTTCTTTGCCTCGGCTTATCGTTTCGATACACTTCCTACATCAATTGCCTTACCTTTCAAAGCCAGCAATTACACAACAACATTCATGTCAGGAATGGATGCTGCGTGGGAAAACTGTGCTGAGGCATTGGGTCATCAGCAGTTCGATGCTATTTATGATAAGTTCTTTATCTTGAAAGACTATCCTCGTGCGACTTATAATAGTATTGGTGTTTATGATGAATACCTCTTTCAAGCGTTGTTAGATAAGTTAAATAAACCGTCTGAGAAACGGCAGATGGTTACAGTGATGACGACAACAAATCATCCACCATTTGAGTTTCCGAAGGACTTAATACTCCCTCCTTTGCCCGATTCTTTCTATGGTAAGAAGTGTTTTGCAGAGCATAATCGTAAGGTTTTGGATAAGTATCTTACGGGATTCCGCTATTATAACAAAGCACTGAACGATTTCCTCAACCGCTTTAAGGCCTCAGCAGCAGCAAAGAATACGATACTTGTTATCACGGGTGACCATAATGTGCGTGTTATTCTTAATCATGATGCAATCGATAAGCGGTATGAACATTCCGTTCCGCTCTATGTCTATCTCCCACCTTACCTACGCAAGGAGGCTTATAACAAGCTAACTAATCGATGGGGAAGCCATGATGATATCTTAGCAACGCTGGCTCCTTTTGCTTTCCGCAATACAAAGTATTTCAAGATGGGTAAGAATCTCTTAGATACGTCCGTTTCGGACAGTACTTATTATAGTGCAAACGTTGAACAGATAGAGTCTATTCCTACCTATCGAAAGAAGGCTGAGCGACTTACGGCAGCCCGCAACCTACTTCGATTGGTTTATTTCACAAAGGTTTTACATTAAACATGAATGTTGATATACCCTGTTAAGATATGCCTAAGTTCAGCATTATAGTCCCTTGTTATAAAGAAATATTCTTAAAAGAATGTATAGAAAGCATTCTTTCCCAAACCTATCAAGACTTCGAACTTATCTTAGTCAACGATGCCTCACCTTATAATATAAGGCAGATAGTGGAGCAATTCAAGGATGATAGGATAAGATACTACGAGCGTAAGCAAGGCTTTGGAGCTAAGGGACTGGTACAAAATTGGAATGATTGCCTACGATATGTGCGTGGAGAGTATGTTATCAATATGGGCGATGACGATAAACTCATGCCCAATTGTTTGTCTGATTACATTGACTTGATGAAGAAATATCCGTGTCTTGACCTCTATCACACGCGTGTTGCCTTCATTGACGAGCATGGGAAGACTATCAGATTACAGCGAGAGGCAACAGAATGTGAGTCGGTCTATGCCTTTATGTGGGCTTGTTGCTATGGTCGTCGCAGCACGTTTATTGGTGATTTCCTCTATCGTACGGAGGCTTTAAGGGCTGTTGGAGGCTATTATCCATTGGATTATGCATGGAACTC
This sequence comes from uncultured Prevotella sp., assembly GCA_963550695.1. GTDB lineage: Bacteria > Bacteroidota > Bacteroidia > Bacteroidales > Bacteroidaceae > Prevotella. The sequence continues at coordinate 11,233 of CAUVDL010000044.1, forward strand.
CGATCGTATATCAGCCTTTGTAGTGGCTAAAGAAAAGGGTTTAGCCAATACCAATAAGATTGGTTTCGAGTTTCGTAAAAGTAGATATGAAATATCAAATGATACATCATCTTCCATGGATAAAGTGCTTTTATGGGAACAGATAGAGGATTGGTATCGCTCATTTCTTTCAGAAGCAAAGGTCTCTGGTAAAGATAAAGCTATTGTTGAACAGCTGCAACACAGGCTTAGACGATTCATAGACGATGCCATTGTTACTGATATTTATACTGATTTGAAAGCAAATAAGTGGCATATCGGAGTGTGGCTGAAGCTGTGTCGTAGAGAACAGTTCTCTTTCCGTGTGAAAAGAAGAATTATTGGCAAGTTCTTGCATTGCCTTTTCAAATGATAAGTAAAAGTACTCTTAATGTTCAACGATAAGATAAGACTACGATATGATAAGTATAATAACTCCTATTTACCAAGCTGAAAAATATTTAGAAACTCTGATTAACTCCATTATTAATCAGACATATCATGACTGGGAACTGCTGCTGATAGATGATGGTAGTACGGATGGGTCAGCAGAAATCTGCGATCGATATGCTCAAAAAGATAATAGAATACGTGTTTTTCATAAAGCTAATGGAGGTGTTGCATCAGCACGTAATCAAGCTATGGATATGGCTACAGGTGAATATTTAGCATTTGCTGATAGTGATGATTGGGTGGAGCCATACTGGTTAGAACGATTATACAAGACTGCAAAGGAGCAGGAGGCTGATATCGTGGTGTCCGACTACTATGAAGAATATCCTCAAAAGACCATTATGCGAAGTAAAGACGATGATTCTATAATTGTCTTAAATAGAAAAGATGCTTTATTATTGACGTTTCAAAACAAGATAGCAAGTTACCTGTGGTCAATGCTTATCCGAAGAGATATAGCTCAAGAACGGTTTGCTCCTTATCGTGCATTTGAAGATTATGCCACTTTGTTTGCCTGGATGCTCCATGTAAATAGAGTTGTTTTGTTACATACACCACTCTATCATTATAGGCAATATGCCTATAGTTGTCTTCATAGTAATATGAAACAGAACATGACAGACTATATAGGTGCTACTATAACTCGTTATGAGTTGGTTAAAGAATCCTCTTTTCTGCAAGATAATATCTCTCAATTTAATGCTGCTTATATTTACTCGTTAGTGAAGGGACTAAAAGATATTGTGCGTTCTCCCTATGATAATGACTTTAAGCAAAAACTATTGAAGAAAGTATCAGCCGAAATCCAAACCGTAAAACTTCCTTCTCCATATAAAATGTTAGGCTTTAAATCCTATGTTCGTTATAGATTGCTGTGTAAGAACTTAAATCTGTTCAAGCGCATAGTAGGAGGGACAGCTATATTTTCTTTCCATCGCAGTAGAAAGAAAGTCGATTTATTCTCATGACCTAGTTCTCATTCAATCATTAGAATATGACTTGTTGTTTTGCTTTTCTTCTAAGAGTTTGGCAACAATGGTAAATTGATACCCTGCATCTAAAACAGCATGAATCAGTCCTGGGATGCCATCTAAGCAGCCTCGTTTGATGAAATAAGACTTGAAGAAGCGGAAAGCAGGGCGATAGATAAGAGCCATACAGCCATAGTTCTTCTTACGACGACGTGGAACTTCGTAGTCAGAATAAGTGTTGTTTTTTCTGATAATGTCGGCAACGCTGTCGTTGGCAAGGTGCTCGAAAGCTAATTCCATGCGTGATGCAGGAACTTTCTGGATGTTTCCGTCTACCTTTGGAGCAGCATGAATAACAGGAGGCCAGCTACATTTGTCGCGTCGTAGGAAGCGGAGTATATAGTCTGGATAGCTGCTGTGCATCATTCTTCCCATGAAGTAGTTCTTTCGTGGGATAGCAATAGCATCGGGACAGTCATCCTTCTGAATGGCATCATAAAGATACTTTCGTAGTTCGGGGGTAACAACTTCGTCGGCATCGACTACTAGTACCCACGGCGAACTCGCTTTGTCGATGGCGAACTGGCGTGCCGGCTCAACAATGCGCAGGTTACCTTTGGGGAATGTAACAATCTTACAGTTGTAGGAACGTGCTATGTCAAGTGTCTGGTCAGTACTTTCCATGTCGCAAATGACAATCTCATCGAAGTCCTTTACTGCTTCAAGTACGGCTTTCAGATGCTCTTCTGCATTGTAAGTATTGATGACTACAGAAATATGTTGTATATCATTCATATCCGCAAATATACAAATTATTTTTTATCTGTACTATGTCATAATATAAAATAATATCCGTCTAACTTTGTAACTCCCCCTTAAAAGGTTCAAAATATTAATTAGTTTTCACTTGATATTTGACTCTATTGAGCTTCATCTTAAATAATAATGCAAAAGCCCAACTTATATCATACTTTATTGCTACTTTTGTACTGCCATTGACAAAATGGATATTAACACAATTAATGAAAATAGACTATATGATTGATAAAGTCAAACGCTTTCTAAGTCATCCGCTACTCTCTGACCGCCGGGTACTCCTTGGTATATGGACTATCCTGTCATTGGTAGGCATGTTGAAATTTCATCGCAGTTATAACAACTTTCTCATTTTTAGAGGTGTTTATTGGCACACTGTAAATGGCACTTCACTTTATGCGCCTTATCCTACGGAGTATGGGGATGTGAACCATTACGGTCCTCTATTCTCTTTAATTATAGCCCCCTTTGCCCTTTTGCCAGAATGGGCTGGTATGCTATTGTGGTTACTATTCTTATCTGGTTGGTTGTTTGCGGCTATCTATTGGTCCGGACTGCGTAAATCACAGCAAGTCTACATCTATTGGTTCTGCGGATTTACATTGTTGACAGCCCTATTTATGCAGCAGTTCAACATAGCTATTGCCGCTATAATCCTCTCATCATTCTTTCTTATTGAGAAGGAGCATGAAGGATGGGCTGCCTTCTTCATTGTCTTAGGTACATTGGTGAAGCTTTATGGCATTGTGGGGTTGGCTTTCTTTTTCTTTTCAAAGCATAAGCTAAGATTGATACTATGGTTAGCAGTGTGGTCGGTAATACTTTTTTTAGCCCCAATGGTCATCAGTTCTCCTGATTATATTGTTGGACAATATCATGAATGGTTCGGCAGTCTTGTTGCGAAGAATACAGAAAATATTCACTCTATTGCACAGAATATCTCTTTATTGGGATTGGTTCGTCGTACGACAGGTTGCATGGAGTATTCTGACCTATGGCTCATCCTACCTGGAATGGCACTCTTTGCCCTTCCTTACCTGCGTTTCTCACAGTATAAGAACCTTGCCTTCCGTGAGACAATACTCGCTTCTGTGCTTATGTTTGTCATTCTTTTTAGTACAGGTAGTGAGTCAAGCGGATACATCATAGCATTAATAGGTGTTTGTATATGGTACACCGCTGCTCCTTGGAAGCGTGGAAAGTGGGCGATAGCTTTGATGGTGTTTGTCTTCATATTGTCAGGCATGGGCAACAGCGACCTTATTCCTAAGTGGATACGCCATGATTATATTCAGCAATACGCCCTCCGTGCCTTGCCAATCAGTATTCTCTGGCTGTGGCTTTGTTATGAGTTATGCACAAAGGATTATACTCCAATAGAAAAGGTTGATGCTCATGAATAAGAAGATAATAGGTTATGATGCCAAACGAATAGTAAGGAATGGCACTGGATTAGGCAGCTATGGGCGTACACTCATCAACGACCTTGCTCCACTAATGCCTGACACAAACTTACGACTCTATGCTCCTGATGCAGGACGTGACGAACTTCGCAATCAGGTTAAATTGCGAGATAACGTACAGTTCTGCTATCCTGATCACCTTCGTTTCCGTCTACAACGTGATTGGTGGCGTGTGAAAGGAGTGGTAAAGGACCTGAAAGCGGATGGAGTAGAGCTTTATCATGGTCTTTCGGGTGAACTGCCTTCGGGCTTGGCAGCAGCGGGAATCCCCGGTGTTGTCACTATTCATGACCTTATCTTCTTACGTCATCCAGAGTTCTATCCGGCTATTGATGTTTTCTTCTACAAGCGGAAGTTCTTTAAGACATTGCAGGAAGCTACGCGCATCATTGCTATCAGTGAATGTACGAAGCGTGACATCTTATATTATGGTGACTTCCCAGAAGATAAGATAGACCTTGTTTATCAAAGTTGCAGCACTCGTTTCAGTCAGTCGGTAAACCCATCACTGATTGAAGAGGCTCGTCGTAAGTATCAACTTCCACAACGTTACATCTTGAATGTAGGAACGGTAGAAGTGCGAAAGAACATCCTTTTGGGTATTCGTACTATGGCAAAGCTACCTTCCGACTTACATCTTGTTATCGTAGGACGGAAGACTAAGTATCAGAAAAAGCTCGATGCAGAAATCAAACGTTTAGGGATTGGCGACCGCATACACTTCTTACAGGGCGTTCCTAACGATCTTCTCGCAGCTATTTATAATCAGGCTGAGGCTTTCATCTATCCTTCTCGCTATGAAGGCTTTGGTATTCCAATCATCGAAGCTATACAAAGTGGATTGCCAGTTGTGGCTGCTACGGGTAGTTGTTTGGAGGAAGCAGGTGGTCCGGATTGCCTTTATGTAGGTCCAGACGATGTCGACGGCAATGCTGCCGCAATCCTATCCGCGATTGAAAACCGCAAAGAAATGGTCAGCAAGAGCCAAATTTACGTGAAACGATTTGAAAATCAAGATGTAGCCTCGCAAGTCCTTGAAGTCTATAATAAGGTATAAAGCATCATCCCCAAGCCCTTTCCTTGTCAGAAAGAGCTTGGGGATGAGTTTTTTCTTCCCTTTTCTATTGCTGTGTTATTGCTTAGCACCAGTCGTGCGAATGCTCCGCACCATTTGTGCGGATGCTTAACACCAATGGTGTGGATGCCTAATACGAATCTCGCAAACCATTATCACCTATCTCTTAACACCTAACATCTCACCCCGCAAACCATTATCACCCATCTCTTAACACCTAACATCTCACCCCACAAACCATTATCACCCATCATTCAACACCCATCACCCATGCTCCTTCTTCCCTTTTACAAACACAAGACGTAGTAAAATGAAGTTGATAGGTACTACTATCACCATCACAAGGATAGGCGACAGCCATTTGCTTGCACCTAACCAGAGGAAAAGATGGAGCAGTCCAATCTCTAAAAGATAGTTGAGAATGTGGCTACCAACGAATCCAGCAACATTATTCTTTGATGGCTTCCCCTTAAAAGTAAAGTAAGTTGTAAGTCCGTAGTTACAAAGAAGTCCCACTCCGTAACCAGCTGTATAAGCTATGGTAGTATTCGTAAAGAGTAGAAAGAGACAATAGATTCCATAATGGATAAGCGAACATATAGTGCCCGTTATACCAAAACGGAAAAGTCGCCAGAAGTCTTTTTGCCAGCGTTGCCAAAGCTCTTTAATGCGTATCGACATGTGAGAAGGGATTAATCGAGTATTTGACTGATGTTATAAAGTGGACGCTGTTTTACCTCTTCATATATTTTGGCAATATAAACTCCCACCGCACCGATAGAAATCATCAGCATAGCACCCACGAGCCAGATACTAAGAATGAGGGAAGCCCAGCCTGCTACCTCTGTATGATTGACGAAAGCGTGGATGACGTAGATACCTATGCACAAGGTGACGAACAAGAAGGCGATACCAAGGTAGATGACATAGTAGATTGGTTTTACGGAGAATGATGTGATACCATCCAATGCCAAGCTAAGCATCTTGCGCAAAGTGTATTTAGAAGTACCAGCTTTACGTTCGCTGATGCGGTCGTCAACAGTTGTAGATTTGAGTCCAATAGAAGGGATGAGACCACGCAGATAGAGGTTACGTTCCTTATATCCAGAGAGTATCTCTAAGGACTGACGGCTCATCAGACGGAAGTCGGCATGGTTAAAGATACTGTTCACGCCCATCTTCTCTTGTAGATGATAGAACGCCTGTGCAGACATACGCTTCAAGATTGGGTCGGCTTTGCGCGAAACCTTCACCCCATAGACAATCTCATTGCCTTCTTCAAAGGCATCAACCATCTGTGGAATACATTTCTGATAGTCGTCTTGCAGGTCGGCATCGAGTGTGATAACAGCATCAGCCCAGTCTTTTGCCGTCATCATACCAGCCATGATAGCATTCTGATGACCCACGTTATGAGCGAGGTTGATACCCTTTATACGTGGATGCTGGCTGTGGAGCTGTTGGATAATCTCCCATGTTCGGTCACGGCTTCCGTCATTGACAAACACTATCATCGAGTCATCAGAAATCCTTCCCTGACTGATGAGTTCGTCGAATAGCTCCATGAGCTGTGCTGCCGACTGTTCTAAAACCTCTTCCTCGTTGTAACAAGGAGAGACCGTTGCAAGTTTTATCATATCTTATATTCTGCTTGTTGGGGTGTTTATAGGGAGTGTTTCTTTGACTGCTGTCTGCTGTTCAGAGCGGGAATCGAACTTATTTCTTCTGGCGCTTGACAAAGTCTACGTAGGTAATAAACTCCTGCTTGTCTGCTTTCATTGCCTTGATAAAGCGGTCGAGTCGCTGTTCCAATTCGTGTCCACTATGGTTCTTGATGATAAAAGGCATCTTGAACTCTGGATGTGACTTGAGATCATAGAACTCCCATGGGTGGAAATAGGTCACGAAATAGCCATCGTGGCGCAATACCTGTCGAACTAAACGAAGATAGAACCACTCTGGGAAGTTGTGCATAGACAGCCAGAAGAGTGGAATACGTAGGTGTGGACTAACGCTGGCAGGTATCTGCATGACCTTCCCTTGCATAAACCATGTGCGTGGAGTGGTGAGGTGCATGTATCGACCCGGTATGAAAGCAGGGTTCAAAGAAGAGTTATAAAGATAGCCAGCCTTCTCTATATCCTCATCCGATACGGGGAACATACGTGGCTGACGATAGCCCGCAACCTTCACACCTGTTACACGTTCGATGATTTCCTTAGAACGAAAAACATCCTCAGGCTTGGGTTGCCAGTGGTCAACACCATGACAAGCCACCTCGTGTCCTTCGTTCTTAATGCGCTCCATGACCTCTGGTGCCAGTTCTGCAAAGTTGCCTGTGCAGAAGAAGGTAGCACAGACGTTGTTTGTTTTCAGTATGTCGAGGATACGAATCGTACCCTCAATAGATACCTTCATCCCCTCTTCAAGGGAGAAGTCTACCCCATGTTCACGTGGTACATCAAACTCTTCCGTATCGAAGCTTAGTAATATCATTTCTCTTCTGTTTCTTTATTTGTCCAGTTTCCTTCATCAAAAGAAAGCTATTCTACAAACCCTTTTTCTTCTTGCAAATAACTTTCATTTGTCGAAAGTATTGCAAAGTTACAATAAAACTCTGATATTACTTGTATAATAAGGTGTTGATTTGGGGCTTATTAACCATCAATAATAGGACAGAAGAGGATTGATAAGGTTCTTCTGTTAAATGTATAGATTGCAAATAGATACTATATCTATCCGTCTTCTACCAACAACTTATTCCTAATATTATGGAAATTTGTAAACTATTTTTATGTAGTTCAAAATCAATATATGCTCTTTTGGCTTCTTAAAGACGCCTAATTGGCTTGCAAAAGATGCCCTTTTGAGGTCCAACTAACGCCCTTTTGAAGTTCAATTAAGCACCTTTTCTTATACTACATTATAACTAACTGATTTCATGTTTGTTACAAACCTGCTTTCTATATGTGTATTTATCATTATTTACAGATGTTTTATTTGAAAATATGTAATTATTTTTCAAGACGTTATCCAACTCTTTGAAGTATTAAAAAAGAAAAGGTTTTCTCTGCCAGAGGATAAAAATAGAATAGACAGTTTAGGGGTGTTGGGTGTTGGATGATGGGTGTTGATGAAATGATTGGTTGGTTGATAAAGATAATCTATAATATGAGTTGGTATTTTATATGCTTTTTACTGTCTTCAAGGGATTGGAGAGTTGATTTCTGGATGCTTTTTACTCATAAGATATAAAAATATATTTTTTCTCCTCAAAACATTTTGTTTTCTCAATAATATTTCGCACTTTTGTCCTCAGAATACACTAACGTAAACAAAAGATAATCTAAAAAGGGAAAGTCGAGAAAGCAACGTGGGGAAATGTAGACTTATGTTATGTCAAATTCCT
>CAUVDL010000045.1:0-19399 GCA_963550695.1 uncultured Prevotella sp.
TAATAGTAGATTATCTATAGTAATACAGATAGGTAAACAATAGACTAATAATAGGATGGTTTTACAGAACACAAAACAGTCACCATCGCCTGTTGTCTCATCCTATCAGAAGTAAAACATCAACTCTTTGTCACTCTGAATGCTGTGGCTGTAATTCCTGTTCTTCGTTTATAGAATTTACACAACGAACTCAAAGACACAAAGTTGTACTCATCAGCAATCATCTTCAAAGACTTATTAGAATAACGCAATTCAAGTTCTATAAGCGTAATCAGGGTCTTATCAATCCACTCTTTCGCTGTAATCCCAGTTTCCTTCTTAATGATTATTCCTAAATAATGGGCAGTCATGCACAATTCTGATGCATAGAACTCTAATTCATGTTCCATCTTAGCATTCTCATTTACCAATCGAATGAACTGCTCCACCACTTGCTTATTCCTCGACCAGCCACCTCGTGACTCTGTTGTCATCTGTTTATACTGTGACTGCGCATAATTCAATACAGAAACAAAAAGGAAGTGTAATGTCTCATCACTTACTGACTGAAGAGATGACAAACTATAGAGCATTTGCGTATATTGCTCCCAGACCATTTGTTCCTTCTCATCCAAATGAATAGAGAAACATAAATCTGGAGAAAGAAACAACTCTGGTAACTTTCCACCAAAGACCATACGCATAAAGTCTTCTGTCATCGTAAAGCCATCAAAAGTCGTATCATGACCGAAGGCATCACCATTAACCGTAGCTCCCCAGTTAATAAACAACAAATCACCGGGCTTACAATGATATCTCTTATACCCAACAGTAGGCTCACACCATCCCCTCTTAACCATCGCTATTCGTGCTACATTTGCTTTTACAGGATAGTTATTATCAAGGAGCGGCTTAAAGAAACTGTTACAATTACGTGTAATAAGAAATTTAGAACCAACATAGATGTCGCCCTCTATATTTGCTCTTTCATTCCTTACAAAAGACAGAATGTCTCTGAAGTCCGATACCATCATTTTCGTTTTTCGTTTTTTCTAATTTAGTTGAAATTATTTTGTAAAATTAATGAATATCCTTGATATATTAGACAAAATGACCAAATTATTTCTTAAATACGACAATTTTATGCTATAAACAGCAACTATATTTACGATATAGCAACTAAATAGGGATTATAGTCCATGTGATAAGGTACATTAATAACAAAAAGGGCAGACCCTCATCACAAAGAGTCCACCCTCAAAACAAAGAGGTTAAATACTTAAGTCACATTATTATTTTATTATAAAGACTATTTATCCAATAAGTCCATACATATATGCACAAAGGGCAATCATCATCAACGAGCATACACCAAGTAAACCCAATGCAACACGTTTTAGTATTTCTTTCATGCAATTGTGCATCATCTCTTTATAGAAATAGACTCTTGCATCCATCATTTCAGAATGATGTGATAGTCGTATCATAGGTTATTCCTCCTCTTCCCAAGCTGTGAATTCATAAATAGGCTTTGCTGCTACCTCATCGTCAGCATCAAGGTCACCACCTTGACCAGGGGCTGGAGAAGACACACGAGGACTTGTCTGTAAAACAGCTGTATGGTCGTCCATCAATCCTTCTGCCCTTAGATCACAACAAAGTATCTCCGGTGTTATATATTCTTTCTTTTCCATTATCTTATCTCCTTTAATTTTCTTTTTTAGTAAACTTGCTAATCATGGTGCTTCTTTTAGCTGTAGGGGAGCCGTTATGATTATGGACAATCAGACATCCCCTACAACATAAAAGCATCTTAGATTATTCTTACTTCAATACTACCTTCTTACCATTGTGGATGAACACACCATGTTGTGGGTTCTCTACACGCTGGCCCTGTAAGTTATAATAAGCATTATTGTCTACGACATTGTTGTTCTCTACTGTTTCGATAGCATTTACAATGTTATGATCCTCACCATCGTCAAAGACAAACATTACCTTTGCAGAAGCAGACAACGTTACCTTTGGACGAGCAACAGCCTTATGAACAGGAATCGTACGGTCAGTTCCTATCTTGAGAGGCTTAAAGATACCCGCAGTTGTCATTGCGAAGATTGGATCAGAAGTAGATGACTGCTTCTTAGTATCCTTCACCGTCACACCTTCCATGATGTTGTTTGAGAGACTATAAGTAACATTGTCCTTCTCACCTATGGCATAGTAGAAGTCTGCAGGAGTACTTGCTCCACTACGACTCTCCAACAAAACACCTGTCTCAGCAGGTACGTAATCATAGTCTGTTACGTGAGTATTACCATAATTGATACTCTTCATAATGAACTTAGTAGTCTGTACACCAGTGGTAGCATCCGTCTCCGTTGACATACCAGCAGTCTGCGTAATGAATGCACCAATACGTCCATGTTCATTGTTCTCACGTGCATAGATACCGAGGTCAGCATCAAACTCACGTGCGAAAGTACCATACCAATGTGCTATATTAATCTCACCTGGTATCTTATAAGATGTTTGTCCTGCATAACGAGACCAACCTGTAGCAGTCTTATAAGTATTCTCAGCAGACTTCTTTACATAGACCTTGAGACTTGGTTCAAACTCCTTCTGGGTATAGTTACCTGAGTTGTCAAAGTATTCCCACTTTGTTGCACTCATATCCTTTGTAGGTTCAGTAGCGGTGAAGTAGATACGCTTAACACTTGAAGTACCATTACTCTTCTTGAAGGCATCGAGACCTACATAATCAAGTGTATTCTTGAAAACAACCTCCTGTATATTGGTTGTGTTGTCATTCATCGCATAGTCGCCCCAAAGGCGCACCTCGTATGTGTTGTTATTGTCATCTGTTACGGTTGGTTTTACGACGTATGTATAGACGTCAGCCTGTGTACCAACAATCATTACAGCCTTCTTTGACAATGGGAAATATTCTGTAGTACCATTGCCAGTACCATTAGTTTCTTTGAAGAAAGAGACACCTCTGGTACGGAACTGACTCCATAAAGGATCACTATCAAATGCAGCCTTAGAACCTTTACGTACACTAAGGTCTATCTTAGTCTTATCTACATTAGCAGAATTGAATGCTGATGCTGCAACATCAGTAATAGGAGTCTTACCTAAGAAGGCTATCGTATTCAAGTTACCAACACGGTCGAAAGCTAAATCTTCAATCTTCTTTACCTTCTCTGGGATTGTTACGTTCTCAAGAGCCTGTACGAAATAGAATGCTTGCTTACCGATTGTCTCGATAGTTGGAGGCAACATCGTATAATAGGTATTGGCCTTTGCTGGAGGGAATGAGACTAATGTCTTCTTATCTTTACTCAATAAGAAACCATCTACACTGGAGTAAACTGGGTTGTTCTTATCTACTGTAAACTTTTCAAGTTTAGCACATTCTTGGAAGCCAGTAGCGTCTATTGTGGTCACACTTGCTGGGATGACAACCTCCGTCAAGCTCGAACAAGTATTGAAAGCATCCTTACTAATCGTTGTAACAGTACTTGGAAGCTCTATTCTCTTTAATGCTTTTGCATTTTGGAATGCGCCTTCACCGATAACTGTCATCGTAGCAGGTTGCTTGAAGGTGATAGTCTCCAAGCCAGAAGCACCATTGAAAGCTCCTCTCTCAAGAACGGTAACCTTCTCTGGAATAACAAAGCTCTTCAATTTATCATCACCACTGAAAGCATCAGCCTGAATCTTATTCAAGGTAGAAGAACCCTCAAAGGTAAATTCTTCAAGGTCCTTACACCCGTTGAAAGCACCCGTATTGATTGATTGTAACTGTGAACCATCTGCAACGGTAACCTTCTTTAATTTAGTTGAGCCAAAGGCACTCCAACTAACAACTTCTAATGATGCTGGTATGTTAAGTTCGGTTAGTCCTGAGCCATGGAAGGCAAATTTACCGATAGTCTTAATCTTTGCTGGTGCTTCAAAAGTGATGTTCGCTAATTTTGTAGTTGCTTGGAAAGCATCATTATCAATTATCTCAAGATTACTATTGAAGTTCACCTTGGTTACCTTTTGAGCATAGTAGAAAGCTCTGTTACGAATCTTCTTTGTGGTTGGTAAAGTAGTATATTCACCAGCCTTACCGGCAGGGAACAACACAAGTTCCTCCTTATTCTTTGTGTAAATGACCCCATTATCAGCTGCATAATTAGGGTTTGCTGGGTCTACATCAAAGGCAGCGAGGTCATTATTACCACCGAAAGCGCCATCTTCTATCGTATCAACAGAAGGACCAAGCAATACATTTCTTAATTTAACAGCCTTGTCAAAAGCTCCTTTAGCGAGTTTCTTTACACCATTCAATTCGAGAGCTGTAAGTCCATTAACCTGTGAAAAAGCTGCTTGTTCTATAGATTCTACACCATCAGGAATCTTATAAACACTTGCGTTAGGCTGCCCTGTCACACCTTGATAAGCTGGATTAGTCGAAGGAGAACCTGCTTTCCCATTTGGATAAGCAATCAACTTTTTACCATCAGCCGACAAGAGGACACCATCCACAGACTTAAAGGCTGTATTACCAGCAGCAACAGCAATCTCTCTAAGGTTCTGAGCACTTGTATAACCATTGAACTCTGCTGTTGAAGGTGATTCCTTTAACGAAGCTGGTAAAGTAATTTTTGTTAGGTAAGATGCACGTTGGAAAGCATTTGTGTATACACCATAAACACCTTCTGGCACTGTATATTCCGCATCAGGCCTTGCCAAAGGATATGCAGCTACCCACTCTTTTGAATCCTTCTTCTCGATGAGTACACCATTATTAGAGAGGAAGTTTGGATTCGCAGCATCAACGTTAATTGCTGTAAGGTGGCTCATCTGACCGAAAGCACCACTTTGGATTTCTTTAACAGATTGTGGTATTGTGATACTTGTGATATGACCACCCTTGAACGCATTAGCCTCAATTCGTACGATTGTGTTAGGCATTGTGACGGATGTTGCATTAGGAACTGTACTGTTATTAGCAATAGCCGTTACATTAAAAGTGTACTGGTTATTAGGGTCCACAACAGTTGCAGGAATGTTTACGGTAGTGTTAGTAGATGATACGAACGCCACATTGTAAGTTCGGGGGATGCCATCATGAGCCTCATCCATCTTAGTAACCCTGTACGTGTTACCATCCCGAGTGAAAGTGTCGTTTACTATCAATGCATTTGCATTGGTCACATACAGCAATGCAAGCAGTACGAACAAAAGGAATTTAATTTTCTTCATTTTTCGTCTTTAGTTTTAATTATTTGATATATCTTTTCCTTCTCTATTCAAAAGGGGTCTTTATCAAAAGCTTTGAGTCTTGCGATAATGTCACATAATTATATATATACCATTCATTACCCAGACACACTGTACAACGGATAACCATCTTCCAGTCGTTAGAAAGACTCTCACGGAGTAGAACTTTGAGTTATTAGGCCGCCTCAGCGTGCTTGAATATTTTTGTCCTGACACCTATGTGGAGATATCTTAATTTTAGTATTGCAAAGTTAAAGCAAACCGCTTGTAAGACAATTATCGAATAATTGTTATAAATTTCCTTTTTATTCGTTTAATTTTCCTTTCCTTCTTTATTATTGCCCTTTTAGTTAAACACTCCTAATCAAAGTTAAGTTAACCCGTAAAAATTACGATTATGAATATTATTTACACTTACAAATAATCTTACTAACTCTTGCTCGCCTTATATACAAACGTCATGATATTAAGAACAAAAATGGTTCACCTCGAAAAGCGACTGCTATTACCTATTTAAATAAGGGAGACAAACACTCCTATTACCCTAATTTAATTTTAGTTTTAGTTGCTGTCATTTTAACATTTAAAGGATACCTTTTGATTATCAATGTATTAGGAGCACACAAGACATGACAGATGTGACAGGAAAATCATTTTCATGTCAAATTGAGATAATAAGGAAGAATAACAAACAAGAGGGCTGGGAGCGCTTATCAGTCCCCAGCCCTAAGAGCTTATAAATAAAAGAATATTTATCAAGAACGAGGAGGATTGCGTGAGAACACATCTTCCTTTCACCAAAGCAGTTCAAAGAGAAGATAGCTAATGGCGAGTTCCTCGAGTATGAAGAGGTTTATGAGAACCGCTTTTATGGTACATTGAAGTCACAGGTGGAGAGCCAGTCAGCTGCTGGTCAGAATGTTGTTTTCGATGTTGACGTAAAGGGTGGCTGTAATATTAAGAAGTTCTATGGCGACCGTGCTTTAAGCCTTTTCATCCAACCTCCATCAGTAGAAGAACTCCGTCGTCGCCTTGTTGGCAGACAAACTGATAGCGCAGAAGCAATTGAAAACCGCCTTGCTAAGGCTTCTTACGAACTTACCTTTGCTGAGAAGTTCGACAAGATTATTGTTAATGATGACCTTGAGAAAGCAAAGCAAGAGACTTATGAGGTTGTAAAGGCGTTCTTAGAGGGATAAAGAAAGCCTCCCCCAACCCCTCCGAAGGGAGGGGAGTTTAACCCTATACAATAAGAATAAAAAAGAAGCATTTATCATAAAGGTTATTTTTTTTAGAACAGCTAGGATTACTAGGATTACTAGAACAGCTATCTAATTGGGAACTAATAACCCCCAATTACCTCCAATGAAACCCTCAAACAACACTACCCTGCACAAGACTCCCCTCCCTTCGGAGGGGTTGGGGGAGGCCTCCATCGGTATCTTTGGTGGTTCTTTCACCCCTATCCATAACGGACACATTGCTCTCGCAAAGGCTTTTCTTGAAGAAGAAAACTTAGATGAGGTGTGGTTTATGGTTTCCCCTCAAAATCCATTTAAGGTTAACCAGCAGCTTTTAGCTGACCATCTCCGCTTGGACTTAGTGCGTAAAGCCACTGCTGATAACCCACATTTTAAGGCTTCGGACTATGAGTTCCAACTGCCGAAACCTTCCTATACATGGAATACCTTACAGCATCTCAGTAAAGATTTCCCTACTTATCGCTTCACACTTCTCGTTGGTGGTGACAATTGGGAGGCCTTCGACCGATGGTATCATGCTGATGATATTCTTGCCAATTACAACATCGTTGTTTACCCTCGACGGGGACAAAGGGTTGATATTACCTCCTTGCCTACAAACGTTAGTCTACTTCAGACACCGCTCATCGACATCAGTAGCACCGACATTCGTCATCGAGTGGAATGCAAAGAAGACATTAGCGAGTTCGTACCCGCGGAAATAGTAAGCGATGTGATGCAACTTTACTAAATGCAAATAGCTACTATGTCTATCCACTTCTACAAATGATTTGTTCCCTATTAACTGATATTTGTAAACTATTTTCATTCTACTCAAATCCTATACATGCTCTTTTAGCTTTGAAAAGACGCCCAATTGACTTGCAAAAGATGCCCTTTTGAAGTGTTACTAACGCCCTTTTGAAGTCTTATTAAGCACCTTTTGTTGCAAAACCTTATAATATTCTGATTTTCAGATGGTTGCAAACTTACTTTTCAAACGTATTATTTTCTTTATTTGTAGATGTCTTGCATGAAATTATGTCATATTTTTTCAACGCCTTATCTACAAATTTTCGAAGTGCATACATGAAAGTTTTTCTGTATTGGAAGATGACTAAAATAGACTACCAAGACAGTTTTGACTATGTTGTTTCATAATGGCTAACTCCGATTCTTTCGTTGAAGCTATCCGAAAAATGACCACACATTTAAAGCAAGAACCATTATTTTATCCCTAAGCTTTGACTTATACTAAAAATAGTGTTAACTTTGCATGTAAATACATACGTCTACATGAAATTTATTAAGTATGCAGTCAGTTTACTGAATAAGGCGTATCAGCCCATTAAGGACAACGCCTCATTCTTTTTCTTCATGTACCTTATCGGTATATTAGTATCCTATGCGGAGTTGCCTACCAACAACCCCAACGCTGCCGTATACAGCAATCTATGGTTAGAGTTGTTTCTCGACCTATACGTTATATGCATCATTCTCACACTGATTCCTCTAAAGGTTCGCCGATGGATTCGTGCTTTTTTGTATATCATCGCATACTGCACAAGTCTTACCGACCTATTCTGTTGGGTTAAATTCCAATCAACGTTAAATCCATCAATGCTCCTGCTTGTCGGAGAGACCGACGAACGTGAGGCAAGCGAGTTTTTCAGTAGTTATTTTACGTCAGACCTTATCTTCTCAAGCATAGGACTACTACTACTCGTTATGTTGATCCATATTCTAACAGCATTTTGGAAGAGGATAAAACTCCCACCAGCAATCAGCTACAAGATTACAGTGGCGAAACAAATCATTGACCATAGCCACCACATCCTTGGCGGAATTTGCCTCGTAATTCTTGGTTGGGCGATTGAATCATCTGCTCACAACAAGAAAGAAATGGTGCAAATGTTCTCTTTAGACACTATCGGTTCTGTAGAACATGAACTGACAACCGCAGATTGTGCACAGTTCTATCTACCTATTTACCGCCTTGCTTTCAGTATTTTCTCCAATGAGTTAGCATCGCAACAAGTTGACCGTCTCATCAAAGCAAAAGACAAAATGAGTGTAGATAGTTGTTCGTTCAAATCACCAAATATCGTCCTTATCATCGGTGAAAGCTACGGAAAGCTCCATTCACAACAGTATGGTTACTTCATGCCAACAACCCCTCGGCAGATTAAACGTGAGAAGTCGGGATTGCTTGTACCCTTCAATGATGTCGTAGCACCATGGAATCTGACCAGTTTCGTGTTTAAGAATGTCTTTTCTCTACACGTTGTAGGGCAAAAGGGTGAGTGGTGCGACTATCCGCTTTTCCCTTCACTCTTCCGCAAGGCAGGCTATCATGTAACCTTTATCACCAATCAGTTCTTACCAAAGGCTAAGCAGGCTGTATATGATTTCAGTGGTGGATTCTTCCTTAATCACCCAGAACTATCAGAGGCAATGTTCGATTCTCGCAATCAACAATTATACCGATTTGATCGTGGTTTGCTCGATGATTACGACAAAAATCAGCAACAACACAATACCGATCATAACCTTATCATCTTCCATCTTCTCGGTCAGCACGTCAAATATAACCAACGTTTCCCAAGTGACCGTCACCACTTTAAGGCAGAAGATTATGAGAAGAAACGTGCCGATCTTGATGGAAAACAACGAAAAGTTTTGGCTGATTACGACAATGCTATCCTATATAATGACTCTATTGTCGATGCAATTATCAGTCGTTTTGAGGACAAGGAGGCAATCATTATCTATATGCCTGACCACGGAGAGGAATGCTACGAGGGTAATCGTGGATTCATTTGTCGCAATCATTCGGCTGCTATTGATTACGACTTAGCGCATTATGAATTTGAAATTCCTTTCTGGATTTTTTGCTCTTACAAGTATGCTGCTAAGCATCCAGACATTTTCAAAGAAATAATCGGTGCTAAAAACCGTCGTTTTATGACGGATGCTCTACCCCACATGCTACTCTATTTGGCAGGTATTCACACGAAAGACTACCATGCAGAGTATAACATTCTCAGTCCACAATACAACGAAAAACGACCGAGATTATTAAAGAATACAACTGATTACGATAAACTCTCCCGTCCTTCTAATCAAGAATCACTCCTAAAAAGGAGGTAAGGGTCAGACTGTAAGACTAAGTCTGAGATAACAGTTCAGACTTAAATACTCAAGGGAGAAGCTTAGACTTTAATTTAACAAAGATAATGTTCAATAATATATTTAGCTCTGAAGAGAGTAAAAAATCCTCCTTTTCATCGAAAAAAAATGATGAAGAGAAACTTACTCGGACAGAATGTAACGCATTACGAGGACTTGCCATCATTGGCATTTTCCTACACAACTACTGCCATTGGTTGCAACCTGTGGTAAAGGAGAACGAATATCAGTATTTCCAAAACAATGTAAATGATCTTTATCAAGTTCTACAAGGCTCTTGGAACGAACTTTTCTTCTTCCATCTCCTTTCCTTCTTCGGACATTATGGCGTACCTGTATTCCTCTTCTTGTCAGCTTATGGTTTGACGATAAAGTATGAACAAAGACGGTCTATATCCCCTACAAGCAATCTACAAGTAGAGCCCACCCTTCCATTCTTTGGTTTCATCAAGTATCATTGGCTGAAACTTTTTCGCATGATGATTGTTGGTTTCGTTGCGTTTACAATGGTAGATGCTGTTACAGCGGGTTCACATAATTACAAAGTGATGGATATTATTGGACAGATGGGACTTTTCAACAACCTACTTCCTCACCCTGACGACATCATTTGGCCTGGACCTTATTGGTTCTTTGGGCTGATGATACAGTTATACATTGTCTATCGCCTACTACTTTACCGCCGTCATTGGTCGTGGAATGTTGGTTTGATTCTCATTTGCTTCGCTATTCAATTAGCCTGCGAACCAGAGAGTGACGCTTTGAACCGCTGGAGATATAACTTTATCGGAGGAATGTTGCCATTTGGTGCAGGCCTACTTTATGCGAGATACGTACGCCCATGGAGTACAGCTACCAACCTTGTAGCCTTCATCCTTTCCGTGCTTGCTATTCTATTGATGAGTTTCAGCTATCTAACATGGTATTTTGTACCCCTCGCTATTTGCATCGCTTCCATTACATTTGTGAAGTTGTTAAGTCGCTTAGAAGCAGCTATTGATAGCAAGAGTCTATCCTTGATGACTGTTCTTTCATGGGTTGGCAGCATTTCAGCAGCCCTTTTTGTTTGTCACCCTATCACAAGAAAGATATTTATACCTATCTCTAAGGCTGGCAACTATTGGACAGGACTCCTACTTTATATCATTGCATCTCTGTGTTTAGCATGGCTTTTCAAGGAGTTAATGAAGAAGATTCCAAGTCCGAAGTTAAAATAAAACCTATAAGAAATATACGATTCCATCGCAAGAAGAATGAAAATAAAAGACATCGAATTAGCCAACATAAGCCATTACCGTGGCGAATTGATGGGAGTAGCCATACTCTTCGTCATCCTCTTCCATGTGGGTTTACCACGCGAGGACGCTTTCTTCGGATTGAAGAGGATGGGTAACATCGGTGTAGACTTCTTCCTTTTCTTAAGTGGCATGGGCTTATGGTTCTCCTGGACAAAGAAGCCTTCATTACGACATTACTATCTTCGTCGTTTTCTACGTATCTATCCAACATGGCTACTGATAGCCTGTTTATATTATATCCCAGATTATCTCAACCTTGAGCTTATAGGACATCGGGGGCAAAGTACAAATATCCTTGATCTTATCGGAGATATATCTATTAATTGGGACTTCTGGCTACACGACGAACTGACCTTCTGGTACATCCCAGCCATCATGCTCTTTTATATTGTCAGTCCGTTTTATATGAACCTTATCATCAAACATCCAACCTATCGGTGGCTCCCCATATTGATGATAATGTGGTGTATTATCGTGCAATACGTTACCCAAATTCATGAAGTAGTAGGTCACTTGGAAATATTCTGGAGCCGAGTTCCTATCTTCTTCCTTGGAATAAACATCGCAGCAGCAGTGAAACGAAAGGAAACTATAGGTGTCTCGTTTATATGGATAATAGGAGTAATCTTCCTCATAACACTTGCTTCTTGCATTTTCCTTGAACAAGTAAAACATGGACAATTCCCCCTTTTCATCGAACGTATGCTGTATATTCCGCTTACGATCACCGCAATACTACTTTTGAGTTATCTCTTTAGCAATACGCCTAAGCACATCAACAAGGTTCTTAAGCTATTCGGTACATTAAGTTTAGAAATTTATCTGATTCATGCCCACTTTGTATTAGATTATCTTGAGCGAAATAACTGGTCTTACTGGGCTACCTTCTTTGCAACCACAGCCATCACTCTGGTACTCGCATGGCTTTTGCATACAGCAATAGAACGTATAATCACTCCCATAGAAAAAAAGATAAAATGAAATATCTCATACAACTCTTACGCCCACATCATTGGATAAAGAATCTCATCGTTCTTCTCCCTGTCTTCTTTGGAGGAGCATTATTACAATGGGATGCTGTCTATTCGGGTCTGATAACTGCATTAGCATTTAGCCTTACAGCCTCGTCTATCTACTGCCTCAATGACATTGTTGATGTCAATGACGATCGCCAGCATCCTGTAAAATGTCATCGTCCAATAGCATCGGGGGTTGTTAGCATTACACAAGGATATATATTGATTGGGATAATGTTCATTCTCTCGATGAGTTCGACCTTTTTGTTACCTTCCCACCAAGTAGAGACTGCCAGCGTGATACTCTTCTACTGGTTACTGAACATTGCCTATTGCCTCCGCCTAAAACGATATGCTATCATCGACGTGTGTATCGTTGCCTTCGGTTTCGTACTTCGCATCCTTGCTGGAGGATATGCAACAAACATTCAGTTGAGTAAGTGGATTGTGCTAATGACCTTCCTTTTAATGCTCTTTTTATCATTTGCGAAACGCCGTGATGATGTTGTTAGAATGAATGAAACAGGCCATGCACCTCGCCAGAACACTATTCGTTATAATCTCACCTTCATCAATCAAGCCATTACGATAACAGCGAGTGTCACCCTTGTATGCTATATTATGTACACCATGAGTCCTGAAACTATTCAGAATTTCCACACAGATCACCTTTATTTAACCAGTGTCTTCGTACTCTTAGGACTGCTGCGCTATATCCAGATTTCTGTGGTTGATAAAAAGAGTGGCGACCCAACGAAGGTGATGATACACGACCGTTTTATGCAACTCATCGTTTTAGCCTTTGGCTTGGCATTCCTCTTCATTATCTACGTACTTAAGAATATCCAATAAGGCATGAGAAAGATATATGCTTTCGACTTCGATGGCACACTGACTACTAAGGACACTCTCCTTAAGTTTATCCACTTTGCAAAAGGAAGTGGGCAAATGTTTCGTGGCTTTCTGCTCTTTTCACCCCTTCTCATACTGATGAAACTGCATCTTTTCCCTAATTGGAAGGCAAAGCAAAAGATATTCTCCTACTTCTTCAAAGGGATGAAAATTGACGATTTCAACGCACTTTGTACCCGCTTTGCAGAACAAAACAAACACCTACTTCGCCCCGCAGGAATAGAGAAAGTAAGACAGGCTATTGCCGAGGAACATACTACTGTACTCATCATCAGTGCAAGTATCGATAACTGGGTACGGCCTTTTTTCGATGAAATCGACAAAAAGATACAGGTATTAGGGACTCAGATTGAAACAAAAGAAGGTCGCCTAACAGGACTATTTACCACCAAGAACTGCTATGGAGAGGAAAAGGTGAACCGCCTTACGGCACTTTATCCACATCGTGAAGCCTACTACTTAACTGCCTTCGGAGACAGTAGAGGCGATAAAGAACTACTTACCTTCGCGGACAAAGGCTTTTACAAACCTTTCAGAAATAAGAAATAGGATGCTGAAGAATGAGATAAAGAACAAGGAAAAGCTCGGTGAAATCGTACGTTTTATCATCGTTGGGTCATCAGCTGCAGCCATACAATACGGCACTTATCTGCTGTTAATATGCTGGTTGCAGCCACTCATTGCGAATACAATAACCTATCTCGTTAGCTTTACATTCAACTATATTGCATCTACACGTTACACCTTCCGCGTAAAGTCCACGACAAAACGAGGCGCAGGCTTTATCTTTTCGCATATCATCAATTACCTTTTACAGAGCGCCTGCCTACAATTCTTCCTTTGGTTAGGGTTCAGCAAGCAGATAGCATTGATTCCTATGTTCGCTATCTGTGTACCAATCAACTTCCTTTTAGTGCGCTTTTTCTTACATAAAAAGTAAGGTTTTAGACATTAATAAGGGTTTTCCGTTAAACACATAGACACTTTTTCGTATAGCATTAATGCTAAACCAAAGATATAGATTAAACAAATAGACAACCCAGTCCGTCTTGGCTGTCTTTTTTATTCGCCCTCCGACACTGATAACCTTTTCTTTTTAACACATCGAAATTTCACAGACAAGACGTTGAAAAATCATTACATAAATTCGTGTAAAACACCTAAAATAAAGCAGAATATTAAGCATAAAAAGCAAGGTTGCAACCAGCAGTAAATCAATTGGTTACAAAGTCGTGCAAGAAAAGGTGCTTAATAAGACTTCAAAAGGGCGTTAGTTAGCATCTTAAAGGGCATCTTTTGCAAGCTTATTAGGCGTCTTTTCAAAGCTAAAAGAGCATGTATTGGTTTTGAACCACACGAAAATAGTTTACAAAAATTGATTTAAACATGAATAAATTGGTTGTTGAAGCGAAAAGATATTATAGTCAATAGACATTGTCTTTATTTACCTTTTCTACATTTTATCTTGTATGTAAGTATAAAATCTTTATACTATTTTCAAACTATAGATTTAACGGAAGAACTTTAAAAAGCCCCTTCATCAGCTTCTTTTTACATGAAAAGAACTTGCCATTGCAAACTGAAAGCAGTCTACGATACACGTTCTTCTCCTTTTTTCCTTTGTTTAATCTGCTTTAATTTGTACCTTTGCAGTGATTAATCAAAGCTACTCAATGCACATATTCAACATATTCAAGGTGAAGAAAGAGGAACGCTGGCTGGCATTTATTATGTTGGCTGTTTTCCTCACATTCAATATATTGCTCATCGCCAGCCATTATCACGTCTATACAATGGGTGCACATGGCGGTTTCTGGAGCATCTTTACCAAGAATTTCCGTATGTCTGGCTATGATAACTGGTCATGGATTACCATTTCAGGGATGCGTATTCACTTTGTAACTTCGCGTCATCCCCTGTATCTGACCTTCCTTTATCCACTTTACTTATTGAATCATTGGCTCATAGAAGTCTTCGGACATAACTTTGCCGTGTACTTCATGGCAGCTATCATCGTATTCTCAGCTTTCTACGCAGTCATCTTCGCCTACCGTATCTTCCGTGAAGTAATGGGTTTAAGGCAGTTTGATTCAACCCTCCTTACTTTACTCCTCTTCTCTTTCGGACACATTCTCATTCCATCAATGGTTCCCGACCATTTTATCGTATCAATGATGTTCCTTTTAATGGCATTATATATCTGCGGTAAAAAGATGAAGAAAGGAGAATTGCTAACAGCTTGGCAGTCATTCTTTCTAACGCTCTTCACAGCGGGAATGGCTACCTCGAATGGAGCAAAGATATATCTTGCAGGGCTATTTACTAATCGAAAAAAGTTCTTTACATGGAAATATATCAGCATTGGAGTCATCCTTCCAGCCTTCTTATTAATTGGAATTCAGCAGTCACAATACTATCTTTTGGAAGTTCCCCAGAAGGCTGTTATTAGCAATATTGAGAAAGTAAAACGCCAAAAAGACCCAAAGGGGGTAGAAGAATTCTATAAACAGCGTAATGCGTGGCAAAAAGCTCATTTAGGACAAACCATGTCAAAGGAATCGATGCTTGACTGGCTTGACATCTCTACACCACGTACAAGGACATTGGTAGAGAACTTCTTCGGTGAGTCTATCCAGCTACACCAGCGTTACCTGCTGAAAGATGTAGCATGGGACCGCCCTATTTTCGTCGCCTATAACTGGATAACAAACTACGTGATAGAAGCGATAATGGTTGTACTATTTGTCTTAGGCATCATCTTCGGTTATCGGAAACGCTTCTTCCAAATGTTGTTAGCGTGGTTTGCCTGCGATATAACCTTGCATCTCATTCTTGGCTTTGGTATAACTGAGGTTTACATCATGGCTTCCGGATGGGCATTCATCATTCCGATAGCCTATGGTTATCTTATGAAAGGGCTATCACACAGATATCGCCAAATACTGCGAGGTCTGCTATTAGTGATTACCATCTTCCTCTGGGCATACAACGGAGGACTAACAGCGAACTATCTACTAAACTTATAAGAGGGAGTCATGCGTAATATCTTTGTTATTAAACGTGGTGAAAGGCTTCTATGCTTGGTGGCATTCCTTGCTTTCGTGGGCTTAAACTGGCTAATGATAGCCTATAACTACGGCTTATTTACCAGAGGAGGAAACCTTGGCTTCTGGGGATTATTCTTTGATCATTACACCGTTTCGGGTTTTGATAACCTCTCTTATATGACCATCTCACGATGGAAGATTTATTATCAGCTCTATCGTCATCCCTTGCTACCAACGTTTTTCTATCCCTTCTATCTCCTCAACCACTGGCTGATGGACCTTACGCATACAAATTATGCGATATTCATAGTGGCTTTTTTCAATGTATTGACCGCTACCTATAGTTGTCTTTTCATCTATCGAATCTTTACAGAAGTACAAGAATTAAGGAAGAAAGACGCCCTCTTACTGACGATCTTCTTCTTCTCTTTTGCTTCCATCCTACTGACATCGTTTGTACCTGACCATTTCATCTTCTCGCTTTTCTTCCTAACCATGACCCTGTACATTGCTGGAAGAGTGATAAAACGGGGAAATGGGCGCATAAAAGCATGGCAAACAATGCTTTTATCCTTCTTTGCAACGGGTATTACTTTTACTAATATTGCAAAGATTGGCTTGGCGGATTTATTTATTAATGGCAAGCGTACCTTCCGTATTAAGCACTTCTTCTTAGCCTTTATCCTTCCTCTTGGTGCACTTTTCGCCATCTATTCGTACCAACAAACAACTTTTGTTGAGCCAGATGCCAAACTACAAGCAAGGGTAAAGGAAAAGAAATTAAAGAAAGACCAGAAGTTTGCAGCCAAGTATGAGAAGCAACATGAATTCATGAAGAGCCGTACAGGAACACAAGTGGCAAACAACCGCTTCTTTGAATGGACCGACTTGTCAAGCTCGAGAACTGATGCTATCATAGAAAATCTCTTCGGAGAGAGTATACAACTTCATCAGGAACACGTGTTGGAGGATGTAAACAAGTCGCGCCCTATCATTGTCAGATACAGCAATGTACTCAATTACATAGCTGAAGCCATGATAATACTATTGTTTTTAGGCGGAATCATCGTGGGAAGAAAGGAAAAGTTCCTACAATTATGTATGGCTTGGTTTGCCACAGACATCGCCCTACACATCATTCTTGGCTTCGGTATTATCGAGGTTTATATTATGGGTGCACACTGGTTGTTCGTTATCCCGATAGCAATTACTTACTTATTTAAGTGCATCAGACAAAGACGTGTGCTGATAGGAGCAAGACTACTTATCGCCACACTGAGCCTTGCTTTAATGGTTTATAACCTTAGCCTCATCATTCCTTTCATGCTACACGGATTCGTTGTACCGCATTAAAAGATATGATCCCAACATAAACAAAAACGACTTCCCTAATCATTAAGGAAGTCGTTTTTGTATTCTTAATCGCCCTTGGCAAACTCAAAAGCAAGCTTTAATTAAAGGTTCTCTTTATAATCCATTACAGGCTTACCGCAATATTGCCATTTCCTCAGCGCATTACGGAACATACAACCATCTAATATCTTGTAGAGCTTGAAGAAAGGACGGTATAATTTGCCATTTTCGGGTAAATACTTACCATGATACATCTCACGAAGTGCGTCCGTATCTCGTGTCCAAATGCTTCCTCCCTGTGCTGTCTTAGTATCAGGGTAGATGCGAATAGCACCGAGGTTACGGTTGATACGCCTTACCTTTAACCCTGCTTCATATACTCTTATCAACCATTCCACATCCATCTTAGCATGGAAAGACTCATCAATATAGCCGATTTTATCGAATATATCACGCTTCCAGAACATTCCCGGCTGCGAGATATTATAACAACCATGGCGGAAGAAGAAGTGATTCATTACGATATGCGTAAAGTTGATAATCTTCCCTTCCTTGTCTATTTCGACCGTATAGCCATTAGCAAAGTCTGTATCAGGATGGTCATGATAAAACTTAGCGACGCTATGTAATGTTCCTGGAAGCAGTACATCATCACTATTAATCCAGCAAACGATATCACCCGTTGCCCTACGCATACCTTTATTAATAGCATCGCTCTGCCCCTTGTCCTTCTCACTGCACCACCATGTAATCTTATCAGAGTACTTCTTCAATATTTCCACGGTTTCATCGGTAGATCCACCATCACAGACAAGATACTCCAAGTTAGGATATTGCTGCCCGATGACCGATTGTATCGTTGCCTCTATGAACTGTCCTTGGTTATAGGAAGGTGTTACAACTGTTATCTTTGGATATTCCATCATCTTTATATTTTAAGCTCCGACTATGCTTGTTTTACTATTCTTGCAGGGTTACCGACAACGGTACAGCCGTCAGGTACGTCCTTAAAGACAACAGCACCAGCCCCTATCGTCACATTGTTACCGACACGAATGGGTCCGAATACCGTTGCTCCTGTCATTATCTTCACATTATCACCTATCACAGGCCGCCCCTCTTGCCCCTCATGATGTCCTGTTCCCAAGGTTACTAACTGAAGACAATAGAAGTTCTTACCGATGCTTTCAGCATTTAGATAGGTAGCATAATTATGTTCAAAATGAGCACCATTGCCAATAGAGGGGCACCAGATGTTCAATGTTCGTTCACCTGGACACAGCCATTTAATAGGTGTTGCCATATATTCACCTATCCTATAATAGAAAAGATTACGGAAGGTACGCTCACGTGTCATTACCTTCACGAAGTTACATACCCCGCGCTTACGGTCCTGCACTTGTAGCAGATCGTCATCAATCTTCCCACAATTCAACTTATATAGTAGGATATGCGGAATCAATCTTAGGGAGGACGCGGTAAGTATTACGCCTTGAACAAATGGGTTCATCTTCTCTTTTTTATGCAAATTTACAACTTATTCCTTAATATACCAAGTTCTCGTGTCTTACTATCATTTACGACGACGCAGATAGTTCATACACTCCACAAGTATCTGCGAGCCTGCCCACTTCATGATAAAGAAGTAAAGCACAGCTGCCATAAGGATTCTGACAATCAATAGTAAGAGGAGATTATGAATGAAAGAGGTTGCAAAATAAGTGATGACCATTACTACTACCGATGCTAAAAGGTAAGGACTAATATCTTTCAGAACATCAAAAAGGCGCAACCCAGTCTCTCTTCCAGCAAAGAACTGCCATACGAAGAGCCATAAGATAGTTACAATAGTATAAGCACTTACCATAAACACAACTCCCTGCTGATAGCAACCAATCACAAAGACTATCTGTGCGATGATTAAAGCTATCGTACACCACATATAAACAACAGACTTACCACGACTAAGGATAAGATTCTGATACATCGTGTAGAATGGTAAAAAAGCACCGCTAATACAGAGAATTCGTAGCAAAGGAATACTCTCTATCCATTTATCTGATATAAGAAGAATGATAAATTCGTGC
>CAUVDL010000046.1:0-18930 GCA_963550695.1 uncultured Prevotella sp.
GCGCCCAGTTGGGTACCATGAAGATATAGCCAGAGATGTCTTCGTGTGGGGCGCAATCAAGTTGGTTACCTATGATATCTGCAGCTTCTTGAACAGATGTTGCGTATTAACGTGCTAACTCTTCACGTATAAGCGTATATGTGATGTTACGGATAGAGGCTGCATTGATAGGTTGATTTCCTAATAGAGCCAATAATTCTGGGTCTTCAGCAATTTGGAGTGATACCTTTTGAGATTAGAACGTTGAAGAAATGTTACACAGAGAAATGGAGAACACGGAGGATTGTTTATAACAAAGCTATTGTTGGCACAGAGGCACCGTTGGTGCATGGAGAAACAGAGGATATTTGCGATTTTTTATTAATACTTTGGTCTACTTCATTATAAAGCAGTGGTTCGCAGGATTACTTAAAAACGTTTATTACCAAAGCTATCAGCAACACGTACACTACGGCTCTGTCACTCTTTGTACCTTCGGCACCTCCGTGATATTGTCTGCTTTCACCTCCGTATTCTCTCTCTCTGTGCCTTTTATATGCAGTAGGCTTACTTTATCACTCCATTTTTCGGAAGAACCAGAAACTGTACGTTGAGCGATGCTATTGGCATTATCACTTGGGCTGGTAAACGTTATATCGCGTTTGATCATCTGATGCTATATTTGCCGATAGATTCATAGGAAATGTGAATGTTCGTAACTATTGTAAGCCAAAGGAATGGAAGAGTTGTTTAGTAACTTTAGGGTTTTCCCCTCGTTGAGTAGGGAAATATCTTTGTAAGTGTGAAAATATGTAGCTAATTTTGCCAATGTTAAGAATTTATAAGTTATGAAGAAGTCTTTAATTCTTTCCCTCTCCGCAGCCGTGGTGCTTAGTAGTTGCAGCACATACGCAGGTTCTGGTGCTATCACAGGTGGTTCCTTAGGAAGCATTCTTGGAAGTGCTATTGGTGGTATTGTAGGCGGAGCACGAGGCTCAGATATCGGTTCGATAGTCGGTATGGCTGGTGGTGCTATCATAGGTGCTTCTACAGGTGCAAAGGCTGACAGACGTGCGAAAGAGGACGTACACGACCATTACGAGAAGGTGCAACAGCGTAAGGCACGTGAAAGAAGGAATCAATCAGGATACGATAATTATAATCAGACAGACGACTATGCACAGCCTAATAGGGTAGATGGAAGCGGTTTTGATAGCACCAACTCTGGTGACGACCGTATTTACGATTTCCAAGGCAGTGATTATACAGGCAGTTACAGTGCGGCACAGCCAAATACAAAGGCACCTGCTGAATCAAGTGTGGATAAGTTAGCAGGTAATTATCAGTATACGCCGAATATTGAGATTATCAATGCTCGTTTTGTTGATGATAACCAAGATGGTGTCTTGTCACGCAATGAGGTGGGTAAGATTATCTTTGAGGTGATGAATCGAGGAGATAAGATGATTAGTGATGTGCAGCCATCGGTGTTGGAAACAACTGGTAATGCTCATATTTATGTCAGCCCTTCTATCCACATTGAGAGTATTGCACCCGGTAAGGGCGTTCGTTATACGGCACTTGTGAAGGCTGATAAGAAATTAAAGGATGGTATGGCACGATTTGCTTTAACAGTTTTGCAGGGTCAGAAGAGTATAAGCAAAGTGACAGAATTTAATATAAAAACCAGCAAGTAAGATAGTTGATAAACAGATTATATAAATAGTCAGCAAATCGTCTTACGGTTTGGATTCTAAAAGAGTAAGATTAAATAGAGATTATAAAGATATTATTGTGTAAGTACTAACTACTGATAACTAAAACTTTAAATGACAGAAAGGGGTTGTATCATTAAACTGGTGCAGCCTCTATTTCTTTTTAGTACTGTTTGGTAGATTTTTCTGATATTAGTAACCCATAGTATTTGAATTTTATTTACAAAGCAAGTGAACTTTTAAGCTTTAAAAGGCAAAATAATGAGCTAAAATGTTAGCTCTATAAGTTGCATAGAATCAATGAGTTGCAAAGGTCTTGTTTTAAGAGGTGCTTAATTGAACTTCAAAAGGGCGTTAGTTAGAGTCCAAAAGGGCATCTTTTGCAAGTCAATCGGGCGTCTTTTAGAAACTAAAAGAGCATCTTTTATTTTTCAATGTTTGAATATCCTTTACAAAACAGTTTTATGTTTGGTTTTCTATCATTGACTATTGAGGTGTCGTTTATATGTAAAATTTTAGTTCTGATTTGGTTTCTTTTCTCATTGTATTATTAGCCCTGACATAAACAAAAGCTACCCCTTCATTCTTTCGAGTGAAAGGGGGTAGTTGCTTAATGCTTGAAAATCAATAAAACTCACGCTAAAACGTAAACAGTTTTGAATGTTTCAAAATTGTTTTGTGTGTATAATGAATAGGACTTAATTATTTTTTTTGTAACTCATCACTGCCCAAGTACCCATAACCAAGCCTATTCCCGAGAGAGCAAGCACCTGATGAATAATACTGTCAAAGTCTCCTCCACGAATAAACACGGTACGCATCGCTTCAATGAAGTAGCTTACAGGGTTGATGTAAGTGGAAAGATATGTAAAAGATGGCATCGAACGAGTCGGAGTATATAATCCTGAAAGTAACAGGAGGATGACTACGAAGAACCACATTACGAAGATAGCCTGCTGCATTGTATCGGAGTAGTTGGAAATAATCAGTCCGAAAGACGAGAAGAACAGCGCAAGCAACATTGACAATAGATAGATGAGGGCGACATTGCCTACAGGAATTATGCCGTACAATAGCCAAGCTAACAGCAGACAGACTGTTACAATGAAGATTGCAATCATCCAGTAAGGAATCAACTTGGAAAGTATGAATGTCCATTTACTGACGGGTGTCACGTTTATTTGTTCTATTGTTCCCTTTTCTTTTTCGCCTACGATGTTAAGCGTTGGTAGGAATCCTGTCATCAACATCATTATCATTGCAAACAACGCAGGAATCATAAAGAGTTTGAAATCAAGATGTTTGTTATAGAGATAAAGTGTATCTACCTTCGACTTGATGGCAGTGACAGAAGGCAAAGCGTTAGCAGAAACTATCTGGGAAAGATAGCTTGAACCCATTGCTCCCTTTGTTCCATTGACAGCATTAGCAGCAATAAGTACTTGCGGAACACGTCCTGAACTTAGATCACGGCTGTAATTCTGTGGTATGACAACCACGATGTCAGCCTTAGAGTTCTCAATGTTTTTGAGAGCCTGTGCGTAGGTTGGCTGCTGACCATGGAAGATAAAGTACTTATTTGCTTCAATCTCATGCACTAACTGCTGTGACAGTGTAGAACGATCGTTGTCGACAACATCCACCACAATATTCTTTACCTCCATATTCATTACCCATGGCATGACACACATAATCATAATGGGGAAGGTAATTATTAATCTTGGTAGAAAAGAGTTACGCCGTATTTGGGTAAGTTCTTTTCTTAAAAGATATTTCAGAGTCATAGTTTTCTATTCTAATCGTTTGTTAAACTTAGCCAATGCGAGGGACATTAAGCCTATGAGCATACTCGTAAGAACAATTATCTCAAAGTAGATGTTTTCGATGCCAACACCCATAATCATCAGCTTACGCATAGCACTTGTGTAGTACCGTGTAGGAATGATGGCTGAGACATATTGTAATATCTCGGGCATTGACTCTATGGGAAACATCATTCCAGAGAGCATCATAATAGGCGTTAGCAATACCATCGCTGACAAGAGGAGGGCTACAAGTTGTGTCTTAGCTATTGTTGAGATAAGCAGTCCTAACGAAAGTGCAAGGAGGATATAAAGAGTAGAAACTACGAATATCCAAAACAAGGACCCCTCTACAGGTACTCCTAAGACAAACGTAGACATGAGGAGTATCACTATCAGTATAATGAAAGCAAGGACGATATAGGGTACTGCTTTAGCAATGATTATCATTAGGGGCTTTGTAGGTGATACAAGCAACACCTCCATCGTGTTCTTTTCTTTTTCTCGAACAATGGATATTGATGTCATCATCGCACAAACCAGCATCAACAATGTACCCATAATGGCAGGAACGAAGTTGTAAGTCGACTTCATCTGAGGATTATAAAGTAGTCTTGAGTTTACAACACTACCTGTTGTATTGGTTATGACGGCATTGGCATAGGTGGTCCACTGCTGTGCCATATTAGGGTCTGCGGCATCAACAATGAGCTGATAACCAGAGTTTCTGCTTGCAAAATCTTTTGCAAATACGACTGCTATGTCGGCTTCCTGATCACGGATAGCTTTCTCAGCTTCGGCAGGATTTGCCACAACCTTTGTTAATATGAAGTATTCTGATGCTGCTAAGCGGTCTGCAGCCTGCTGAGTAGCATTGTCAGCATTGCTCATAACGATGACAACACGTACGTTTCGCACATCATTGGTGATGGCAAAACCAAACAGAAGCATCATTACGATGGGCATACCGAAGAGCATTAGCATCGTGCGTTTATCTCGGATAATATGCTTAGTTTCTTTGATAACAAATGAAATAAACAGCTTCATCTATGATTGTTTTTTTATATTGAATATTTGTTCTTAATCCGAACTGCGAGTTGCCTGACGTGCCAGATAGGTGAAGACGTGGTCCATGTCGGGTTGATTGAACTTCCGCTTTAGTTCGTCGGGTGTCCCCAAAGCCTTTATCTTTCCGTCTACCATAATGGAAATGCGGTCGCAATACTCGGCTTCATCCATATAGTGTGTAGTCACAAAGACCGTTATTCCTTTTTCTGCAGCATCGTAGATAAGTTCCCAGAACTGGCGACGTGTGGCAGGATCAACACCTCCTGTAGGCTCGTCAAGGAATACAATGCCGGGCTCGTGGAAGATACTTACAGAGAAGGCAAGCTTCTGTTTCCAACCTAAAGGCAGACTTGCAACCAGCGTATTTCGATGTTCTGAGAAGTTCAGTTGCTCTAAAAGGTCGTCAGTCTTTCGATGTATTTCATCATCATTCATACCGTAGATACCTGCAAAAAGACTGATGTTCTCGGCAACGGTAAGGTCATCATAAAGCGAGAACTTCTGGCTCATATAGCCAATATGTCGCTTAATCTGCTCATACTCGGTGCGTATGTCAAACCCAACAACTCTTCCTGTGCCGCTGGTAGGTTGGTTTAAGCCTGTGAGCATGTGCATGGCTGTAGTCTTTCCAGCTCCGTTAGCACCGAGGAAACCGAAGATTTCACCCTTCTTTACTGTAAAGGAGATATCGTCTACAGCGTGGAAAGAACCGAAGGCTTTGACAAGATGCTCTACTTCAATGACATTTTCAGATTTGTTGTTTCCCCAATTCTCGGTCTTATCGTTTCCTGCTCGCTCAATACCGGGCGGATTGAAGATGTCTCTAAACTCTGTAAGAATGTCGTCTGCAGTGCCAATTCCTCTTATCGTTCCCTCTGAGAAAAAGGCTACTCGTTCACAACTTCTCACCTCGTCGAGGTAAGGAGTGGAAGCCACGATGGTGATATCTCGTTCCTTTAATTGCCCAAGTATCTCCCAAAACTCCTTTCGGCTGACTGGATCAACACCTGTTGTCGGTTCGTCAAGGAAGAGAACGCTGGGTTGATGGACCAATGCGCAGCAGAGTGCCAACTTCTGTTTCATTCCGCCAGAGAGTGCTCCTGCTTTCCTATTCTTAAACTGTTCAATCTGTGAATAGATAGTCTTGATAGAGTCATAATTCTCTTCTACTGTCGTATTGAAGAGTGTAGCAAAGAAGTTAAGGTTCTCTTCTATTGTTAAATCTTGATAGAGCGAGAATTTACCCGGCATATAACCGACTATTTTGCGTACTTCTTCCATTTGGCTTACCACGTCAAACCCATCTACAGTTGCTGTTCCTGTCTCTGGCAAAAGTAGGGAGCAAAGGATGCGAAACATGGATGTCTTGCCTGCTCCGTCAGGTCCGATGAGGCCGAATATCTCACCTTTATTTACTGAAAAACTAACATCTTTCAGTGCTTGAACCTTTCCGTAGTGCTTTGATATATTGTTTACTTCTATTGCTGTCATCATTTTTTTCACACTTTAAAACTTCACTTCGCCATACATTCCAATCTTGGCATATCCGTCATTCTGGAACTGTATCTTGATAGCATAGACCAAATCGGCACGTTCGTCTTCTGTGACTATACTCTTTGGTGTAAATTCTGAACGGCTTGATATCCATGTGACAACACCGTCATATTGCTTCTTTTCGCCACCACCATAGTCTACCATTACCTTTACCTTCTGTCCTAACTTGACGTTTTTTAGCTGTTCAGAGGTGATATATGCTCGTATATACATACGTTTGGTGTCTGCAATCTTGAATAAAGGTTTCCCTACTGTGACGAACTCTCCTTGCTCAACATACTTCTCTAAGACTGTTCCAGTGAGTGGACTCTTTACAAAGGTGCGGGCAATCTGGTCGTCTATCTGTGCCTGTTGATTGTGAACACCGGCTTGCTGTGCGTTTACTCCACTCTGCTGAGAAGTGATACCGTCAATCTGAGCAGCTATACCCTTGTTCTGTTCGGCTAAAGATGCGTTCTGACTGGCAATCTGTTCCTGTGTAGCTACGAGTTGTTTCTGCAGTACTTGTATCTGATAGTCAATGTCATCAACTTGTTTTCGTGGTACAGCACCATCTTTTAAAAGTTCAGAAAAACGCTCGCGCTCGCGCTGCTGATTAGCAATTTGTTGGCGGATAGATGCCACTTGCTTCTCAAGATCCAGTTGTTTACTTGCCGTTGCTTGTCGGTTAGCTGCCAATTGTCGCTTGTTTGCTTCGAGCTGGCTATGTGTTGCAATCAGTTGTTCGTTACTTGTAGATAACTGTTCACGCTTCAGCGTGAGCTGGCGTGAGTCAATCTGACCAACAGTCAGTCCGCTATTAAGTATCTGTCCTTCTGTAACATTGAAGCTTATTAACTGCCCAGCAGACTCTGCTGATACTGTAACTTCGGTGGCTTCGAATGTTCCTGTTGCATCATAATCCTTCTTGTCATTTCCGCAAGATGCCATTATAACGGCAAGACTGGCTAAAATAAATATCTTCTTCATATCTGTTGGTTGGTTGTTTTTATTCGTTGTTTGTATATTTCAGATTATACATTTCTTTGAGCATATCTATCTCATGAATAGTTAGTTGAGTCTTGGCAGCATTCTCATTGTTTATCTCTCGTAGCAAACTGTTGACATCTATGATTCCGTGAGCAAGCTTTGACTCTGCTGCCTTACGTACGTTTTTGCGCAGTACTATAATTTCATCGTCGCTTTTCATCATCGTCTGGTAGCGGGTGATATTCTCTGACTGCTGTATCTCTTCCAGTTTATTATTGAAAAGGAATACTTCACGCGCACTCTCTATCATTTCGCGTTGTGCGTTTAGCTTTGCTTTGTCGTTCTTGCGAGTATAGAGTGCACTCACGTTCCATGACAGTTTGATGCCGACAATACCATTAAGACTCCATTTGCGGTTCATCATATCCTCAAACATATTCAGTCCCGGATAGCCGTAATAGCCTTGTGCAAAAAGTCCTAACTTGGGACGTAGCTGTGTGTCTAATGCCTTCTCTTTTGCCTCAGTAAGTTTTAGCTGACTATCATATAGGCGCATCTCTGGGCGATTGTTTGCTGAAGAAGTCACTTGTATAGGCTCTGGCTTCTGTATTTTGTTAACCTCAATGCCGCAGAAGACACTTAACATGCGTTGTAGCATCTGCTTTTGCTGCTTCAGACTTTCGTTCTGTTGCTCTACGCTTAGTCGCTCAGCACGTACATTGTCGAGGTCGCTTGTAGCAGCAGTACCGCCTTTTACCATCGCTGAAAGTTTTTTCTCACTTGACTGTAGAAGTGCTTTTACATCCTCGTTCAGCTGAATCTGTTCGTTCAGTAAGAGTAGTGAGAAATACATCTCATTGACACGTCGGCGCACTTGATACAGATTTGTCTCTGTTTGCGCCTCTTGAACTTTTCCCTCTTGCTGTGCGATGTTACGCTGACTGCTGATAGCACCACCATCATAGATAGTCTGCTGAAGGTCAACACTTATCTTATACTGGTCCTTGCTGAGCCCTTTCATGTTGAGTCCCATCTGCTGATACACGCTTTGCATACTCTCTGGCCAAGATGCAACAGCACTCTGATAGGTTGCTTGTGCTGAAGCAGTGAGTTGTGGTAGCCACCCTTTTTGGAGATTCTGAACTGTTAATTGTGTTGTCTTTGCAATCAATTTATACTGTTTGATAAGAGGATAATTCCTTTCTGCTGCCTGTTGACACTCTTCTAATGTCTGCGCCTGACTAATGGAAGCTATCATTATCAAGGCAAGGCTTATTATTTCCTTCTTCATGTTCATACCTTATATATTTATGCTTGTTTACTTAATTTCTGGCCTTTTTTGTTTGGATAATGCAAAAATATTATATCTTTCTTACAGTCTGATTATCCAAAGGTTAGATAAAATTGCTTTTTTGTACGATTAATCTTAATATTATTCTTTATCTTAGTAGAATAATGTTATATTTGCAATATAATCATACAAAAAGGAAACTTTATGAGTACAGTGAAGGTTATAAATCATCTTTCAATAGATAGTCTGAACATGGATGAGATTCTTAGCGTGCAGGGCAAGTCCTTTGTCAATGACGATGCAGTTCTTATTCCCAATGGAAGTATACAGCGGATTCCTATTTTTGATGTGAAAGAAATATATCAAATGGTAGAGCCTCGTTTGGTTCTTGTGATGGAAGGCAGTGCCGAGATATGTATCAATCTGCAGGATTACCACGTAGAGAATGGAAATGTAATTTTGATTGCTGCTGATACTATCGTTGAAATTAATAAGATTTCTGAGGATGCTCGTGTGATGGCTATTGTGTTTAGAGATAGTATTGAGATATCCGAAGAGATGATATATAAAGCTTCTCCAACAGAATTTGATAGATTGTTGAGAATGTATTATCTTTTATGGGATATCATACAGCTTTCTCCTTATCGCAAGAAGACTGTACATAACCTTCTTAATGCTATTGTTTCTGATGTTCAGGAGTTGAAGGAAACACAATCAGAAAGCGTTCTGAATGATAATTCTACACGTACACAGGAACTG
The DNA here is from genome assembly GCA_963550695.1 of uncultured Prevotella sp. GTDB lineage: Bacteria > Bacteroidota > Bacteroidia > Bacteroidales > Bacteroidaceae > Prevotella. The sequence continues at coordinate 9,138 of CAUVDL010000046.1, forward strand.
TTTCTTCAGTTCAAACGGCTGATTAAACAACATTGTATGCAAGAACGTTCAATTCCTTTTTACGCCTCCCTACTTCATATAACGCGCATCATCTCTCTGCACTTATAAAGAAAGCAAGTGGTCAGAGCGTGATGTATTGGATTAACCGTGCTACTATACAGGAGGCGAAATTGCTATTAAAAACCAACGGAATGATGGCTTATGAAATTGCAAATTGTATGAACTTCCCCAGTGCTTCTGCTTTCTCGAAATTCTTTAAACGCGAAACGGGTATAACCCCTCGTGCTTATCAAGAGACTACAAAATAAGAAGTGCTAAAATGGCAAATAGTTATGATGTTTATCTATGACCATTTCTTTCTGCTTACTACAAACAACTTATTCCTTTGCTTGCCGATGTTTGTAAATAATTTTCGTACACCTTAAAATCAATATATGCTCTTTTGGCTTCTAAAAGACGCCTAATTGGCTTGCAAAAGATGCCCTTCTGAGGTCTAAGTAACGCCCTTTTGAAGTCCAATTAAGCACCTTTTACTTTATCGCTTTATAACTAATTGATTTTCTTTTGGTTACAAATCGATCTTTTACACGTGCTTTTATCCTTATTTATAGATGTTTTGTTTGAAATTATGTAATGATTTTTCAAGGTGTTATCGGTGGAATTTCGAGTATTAAAAAGAAAAGGTTTCTGTGTTAGGGGATGAGAAAAGAATAGATAGTTGACAGTCTTAGCCAAGTTTTTGTTTAATGAGTAACTTCGATTCTTCTGTTAAAGCAGTACGAAAAGCGTCCACTCATTTAACGGAAGAACTTTTTTGTGTGGGGATATCACGGTATTTACGCCCCTCCCTATGGGGAGGGGACGGGGGAGGGATTGCTTGCTTATGTCTTATTCTTTTCTATTCAAAGAGTCCAGTCACACCATCCTTCACACGTTTGAAGAAGTTGGTCCAACTGCTACTTGAGTTGTTCTTTGATGTAGTTGATTGTGTGGTTGACTTGTTTTGTTGAGCAGACTGCTGTCGGTTGGTTGTAGCAGGAGCGGTACGTGCTGTTGCCTGACTTTTAGTCTTGTTAGCCTGCTGGTTAGCTGGCATAGAAGTTTGTACCTGCTTGCGTGTCTCGGTAATGTTTTCTTTCTCCACCTTAGCCTGCTGTAAACTCTTTCTGTTATTTAAGTGTGTATCTACTTTACGCTCAATCTCCTTTGGTTTATCCTCTTCAACCTTTTCCCATTCAGGGATAAACTCATAGCATACGCCTGCGGTACCATATTCGATTTCAGGCATTTCAATTATTCCTGTGGACTCAGAAGGGAATGGTATCTCTGTTTCTTTGCGTACAAGTTCAACCTTCACGTAAGCCACACCACTGGCAAGTGTACCTAATTCGCGTGCTGCAGCATAGGATAAGTCAACGACACGGCCACGAACAAAAGGGCCACGGTCCGTTACGCGGACAATGACCGACTTACCATTGCGTGGGTTTGTAATCTTTAAACGTGTACCAAAGGGAAGTGTGCGGTGTGCACAAGTAAAGGCATTACGGTCGTAACGTTCGCCATTGCTCATTTTGCGACCGTGTAATCCGTTACTATAATAAGAAGCTTTACCATCTGACTGTGCTTGTATTGTCAGTGTAAAGATGTTGCATAGCGTAAATAACGCTACAAGGAGAAGTTTGGTTCTATACATATTTATTATTTAATATCGCCAGCCTTCTCTTTATAAGAGCTAAGGTTAGTTCTATAAATTACCTAAAAGAGTAAAACCTTTAAAGATAATTTATAGAACAAACCTTTATTCCCTCCCTGCTTTGGAGAGCAGGAGAGGGAATGGATAGACTGGTCTATTTATACGACACCCTGGGCAAGCATAGCCTTCGCTACCTTCATGAAGCCCGCAATATTGGCGCCCTTAATATAATCGATGTAACCATCAGCTTGCTTACCATACTTCACGCACTGCTCATGGATAGAACTCATGATGTAATGGAGCTTCTGATCAACCTCTTCCGGACTCCATGAGAGGCGGAGAGAGTTCTGTGACATTTCGAGGCCTGATGTAGCCACACCACCTGCGTTAACAGCCTTACCAGGAGCGAAGAGCGTCTTTGCTGCAGTGAACTTATCAGCAGCCTCTGCTGTACAACCCATATTTGAAACCTCAGCTACACACAATGGCTTGTAAGCAAGAATCTTGTCAGCATCCTCACCATTAAGCTCGTTCTGAGTAGCACATGGCAAATAGATGTCTGCCTTCTGCTCCCAAGGTTTATGTCCCTTGAAGAACTGTGAACCTGGATATTTCTCTGCGTATGGCTCACAAACATCATTACCACTGTTGCGGAGTTCGAGCATGTACTCAATCTTCTCACCGCTAATGCCTTCTGGGTCATAGATATAACCATCAGGACCACTCAATGTGATAACCTTTGCACCAAGTTCAGTAGCCTTCTTAGCAGCACCCCATGCAACATTACCGAAACCTGAGATAGCAACAGTCTTACCCTTTATGTCAAGACCGTGAGTCTCCATCATCTGGTGAACGAAGTAGAGCGCACCATAACCAGTAGCCTCTGGACGGAGGATAGAGCCACCCCATTCTCTGCCCTTACCTGTGAGCATACCCTGGAACTGGTGAGTCAGCTTGCGATACTGACCGAAGAGATAACCAATTTCACGACCACCTACACCGATGTCACCTGCAGGAACATCCTCGTCAGGACCGATGTGACGATACAATTCGTTCATGAAAGCCTGGCAGAAACGCATGATTTCAGCATCGCTCTTACCACGTGGAGAGAAGTCTGAACCACCCTTACCACCACCCATAGGCAATGTGGTGAGTGCATTCTTGAATGTCTGCTCGAAACCGAGGAACTTCAAGATACTAAGGTTTACTGATGCGTGGAAACGCAAACCACCCTTGTATGGGCCGATAGCGCCATTAAACTGCACGCGATAACCAATGTTTACCTGTACTTTTCCCTGGTCATCAACCCAAGGTACACGGAATGTAATGATGCGCTCAGGCTCCACAATGCGCTCAATAATACTTGCGCGCTCAAACTCTGGGTGCTGATTGTAAACATCCTTTACAGACATGAGTACTTCATGTACGGCCTGTAAATACTCTGATTCACCTGGATGCTTCTGCTCCAGTGCTTGCATGATTTTTTCGACTTCCATAGTAAATTGACTTTTATTTGTTTATGTTAGATAGTATCATTCAGTTCAGAATGGTACGGCAAATATATCCAAATTCTATCAAAGGTCCAAATGAAAATCAAAAATTTTTTATTTTTTTCTTTCTTTTTGAAAGTAGCTTTGGTCGCAAAAAATGGTAACCAGTATGCAAAGTAATAAAAAATATATTATTTAAGTTGCGAAAAGATAGGTTGACTTGTATTTATTTTGTATTTTTGTCCAATATTAAGTTTTGGATTATGAGTGAGCAAGTTCCTGCACAATGGGGTAATTTTTACCTAAAAGACGTCAGTTTTGTCAATTTGATGATGCGACGAATTTACAATGTTCTGATTGTAGCTAATCCATATGACGCCTTCATGTTGGAAGACGATGGACGTGTCGAAGAGAAGATCTACAATGAGTATATGGAATTAGGTCTGCGCTATCCGCCAACCTTTACACAGGTGTCTACTATCGAAGAGGCCTCTAAGGTGCTCAATACCGTAGATATCGACCTTGTTATCTGTATGCCGGGTAATGCTGATAACGATGCCTTTGATGTTGCAAGAGCAGTGAAGGCAGAGTTCCCTGACATCCACTGTGTTGTACTGACTCCCTTCTCTCATGGTATTACAAAGCGTATACAAAACGAAGACCTTAGTATCTTTGATTATGTGTTCTGTTGGTTGGGAAATACCAATCTCATTCTTTCTATCATTAAGTTGATGGAGGATAAGATGAATATAGAGAATGATATCCATGAGGTTGGTGTACAGATGATATTGCTGGTAGAAGACTCTATCCGTTTCTACTCATCTATTCTACCTAACTTATATAGCTATATCCTTACGCAGAGTCAGAACTTTGCCACAGAAGCCTTGACCCGACACGATGCCTCTTTACGCCAGCGTGGACGTCCAAAGGTGGTTTTGGCACGTACCTACGAGGAAGCATGGGATATCTATCAACGCTATAAGGACAACTGCTTAGGCGTTATCTCTGACGTAAGATTCCCTATAAGTAATGTAAAAGAGAAAGACTTAGATAAGACAGAAGGGAACATTCCTGTAGTCGAGAAAGATCCAGAGGCAGGCTTAAAACTACTTCGTGCCATTAGGAAAGAAGATGAATACCTCCCTTTGATAATTGAAAGTTCAGAGAGTGAGAACCGTGAGAAGGCTGAGGCAGAGGGTTTCCGATTTGTAGATAAGAACTCAAAAAAGATGAGTGTAGACCTTCGCCACCTACTCGAAGAACACATGGGCTTTGGTGATTTCATCTTCCGTAATCCAGAAACACGTGAGGAGGTGATGCGCATTCGAAGCTTGAAAGAATTGCAAGATAATATCTTTACGATTCCACGTGACTCTATGCTCTATCATGTCTCTCGCAACCATGTGAGTCGTTGGCTCTCTGCACGTGCCATTTTCCCAGTTTCTTCCTTCCTAAAAGGTATTACATGGCATAAATTGCAGGATGTAGATATGCACCGACAGATTATCTTTGATGCCATTGTCGCCTATCGAAGGATGCGCAATGTGGGTGTTGTTGCCTTGTTTGATAGACGAAAATTCGACCGATATGCCCATTTTGCTCGTATTGGAGACGGTTCGTTAGGAGGTAAGGGACGTGGTTTGGCTTTCCTTGATAATGTTATTAAACTTCGACCAGACTTCAATCGCTTCCCCAATGCAAAGGTACAGATTCCGAAGACAGTCGTTCTTTGTACGGATGTCTTCGATAGCTTTATGGAACAAAACAATCTTTACCAGATTGCTTTGAGTGATGCAAGCGATGAAGAGATACTCCAAGCCTTCCTTCGTGCTCAGTTGCCCGATGAATTCATAGGCGACTTCTTTACCTTCTTTGAGGCTACTCGCTCACCAATAGCCGTCCGTTCCAGTTCGTTGTTGGAAGATAGTCACTACCAACCATTCGCTGGCATCTATTCTACCTATATGATTCCTTATCTTGAGGATAAGTATGAAATGCTCCGAATGTTGGCTTGTGCGATTAAGGCTGTCTATGCATCAGTTTATTATCGTGACTCCAAAGCTTATATGACAGCCACAAGTAATGTCATTGATCAGGAAAAGATGGCAGTTATCTTGCAACAGGTGGTTGGCAAGGAGTATGGTGATCATTTCTATCCGAACATCTCTGGCGTTCTTCGTTCTCTCAACTATTACCCGATAGGAGAAGAGAAAGCAGAGGAAGGTATAGCCTCTTTGGCATTGGGCTTAGGTAAGTACATTGTTGATGGTGGGCAGACGCTGCGTGTATGTCCGTTCCATCCGCATCAAGTCTTACAGATGAGTGAAATGGAAATAGCCCTACGCGAGACTCAGACTCAGTTCTATGCACTTGATATGAAGCATATCAGTGAGGACTTTAAGGTGGATGACGGTTTTAATATCCTCAAACTGCGTGTGAAAGATGCTGAGGCTGACGGAAGTCTACAATATATTACTTCCACTTACTCTCCCGAAGATCATGCTATTTACGATGGACTCTACGAGGGTGGACGAAAGGTTATCTCCTTCTGTGGTGTACTCCAACAGAACGTCTTTCCACTACCAGAGTTGTTACAGATGGCAATGACATACGGTGCTGAGGCTATGCGTCGCCCAGTGGAGATTGAGTTTGCTGTCAATCTGAATAGTGACCGTACGGGCGAACTATATCTCTTGCAGATTCGTCCAATCGTTGATTCTAAGCAGATGTTAGATGAAGACCTTACTGCAATACATGACGAAGAATGTCTCTTGCGGAGCCATAACTCTTTGGGACATGGTGTTTCTGACGATGTGCAAGATGTTGTATATGTAAAGACCGACAGTTCTTTTACAGCATCTAACAACCCAACTATTGCTGATGATATAGAACGGATAAATCGCAAGTTCCTTGATACTGACAAGAATTATGTGCTCATTGGGCCTGGCCGTTGGGGTTCAAGCGACCCTTGGTTGGGTATTCCTGTGAAGTGGCCACATATCTCGGCAGCCCGTGTCATCGTTGAGGAGGGACTGGAACACTATCGTGTAGACCCAAGTCAGGGAACACACTTCTTCCAAAATCTCACCTCTTTCGGTGTAGGCTACTTCACAATCAATCCTTATAAGGAAGATGGATTCTATCAGCGCAGCGTACTTGATTCCCTTCCAGCTGTGGAAGAAACTCAGTGGGTACGCCATGTTCGTTTCCCAAATCCATTGAAGATAATGATGGATGGCAAGAAACAAGAAGCCCTTATCATGCTTCCACAAGAGGAAAAGGAATAGACATCCTCTCTAAGAAAGGGTATGATTCTATAAAAGTAAAGCCATCACCTACGGCAATAGACTGTTGATGATGGCTTTATTGTTAGTGGATAAAAGATATAGAGAAAAACTTCACGACTCCTTTAATCCTCCTATATTTATCTAATTTTTGGATTGTTCTCAAATTATTTTCATGAAAAGAAATATTTATTGTCGTGAAGAAAAATATTTTCTTTCATGAAAATAATTCTTTTTTATCATGAAAAGAACTCAGAACTGTTTGTATTTGGAGTTAAGACGGAGCACTTTTAACGCTGCTTCTGCTTACCAGTTGAGAGCATTTCAATGGTTTTGAAGCGGATGCTATGTGGCATTTCCGCACGTGAAAGTTGTGGGCGGAGCCAGTTGCGAAGTGTCACCTCTGTTAGAGTTGCCTTTGGTGTACACTCTATTTCCGTGTGGATGACATTACCAAAGTTAGGGTCGGGAACGTTAAAGGCACGTGCAGCAATAATCATAGGGTGGGAGAGAAGGACCTGTTCAATGTGTTCTGGCTGTACGTTCTCACCTCCACAGACCACCATTCGGTCGGCTCTTCCATGATGAAAGAAGTAACCTTCGTTATTCTGAGAAACTAAATCGCCAGTATTTTGCCATTGTTTTTCTTTCCCATGCATAGCCCAACGAGAACGTACCCAAAATGTTCCTATTCCTTTCTCGTTAAGGTCTTTTACTTTGCAATTGACACCGTGAATCGGTCTACCTAAGGTTGTCTCTTCGAAAGAAGCTAATTCTTTGGGTGTTGCCAGCATAAAGAATCCTGCTTCAGACGTACCATAAAGGTTAAAGAGTACCTCACCAATTTGTTGATGAGTCATGTCGATGAGGCTTTTAGGAAGTTTATCACCACCGCTTATAAGACAACGTAGACTCTTCATCTTCCCCTTTGCATTTTCAATCTGCCAAAAACGTGAGAGCATAGCAGGAACAATAGGCATGACCTCTATCTGTTCACGCTGAATAATCTCTAAGGTTTTGATAGCATCGAAGCGTTTTTGTAGGCATACCTTCTTACCCATAAGTAAGGAGATGATAAGCGTTGAAAGTCCGAAACCATGATAAAATGGCAGTGAAATCAGCACACTCTTATATTGATAGATTCTGATGTTGTGTAGTAACGCAAGCAATGGAGGGAGAAAAGAGGTGACAGAAGGACGGCGGGCAATACTCTTAAAGTTGCCACTTGTGCCCCCTGAGTGAATGGTTATTTCTCCTCCTCGCCAGATTTTAGGGAGTTTTATATCTCTTGTTTGTGCCTCCTTAGATAAAAGGATGTCGCTTAGTGTCTCTGTTGTAACAGCCGTACAAGGAGTTTCTATGGGAACCTGTTTGAGTTCTTCGTCATATATAAAGAGGTGATAGTGACGCTTTTGTAAGGCTGCTGTTATCTGTTCTGTGCCTAAGCCTGTGCTAAGCAAGGTGGTGTGTATGCCTAATCGTGACAGTGCATGTATAAGAATGGTCAAGGTAAGGCTGTTACGCCCTATCAAAGCCACTCTCATTTTGGGTTGGAGGTGGTATTTTGTGTGGAGAATTTGTGCGAGTTGACGAGTACGAGTGTAGAGCTCTCGATAGGTCAAAGATTGGCAGTCATCAATGACAGCACAGCGTTGTGGATAGAAGTAAGCAACAAAGCGAAGTAGCGCCATTAGGCTAATACCTTCCAAGATGAGGCTTTTTGCCCACACAAATAAGCCCTTTGGGGAGATTATGTGTAAGCGATAGAGGATAGAAAGGATAGCTTCATTCTTTCTTCTCATGGCAATCGCTTATAATATAGGTGAATAATCGGAGCAAAGAGATAGGCTATTGGGGCTGATAACTTTGCCCACCAAGGTTTATAACTCTTATTCTTTCGTATGGCGAGTTTCAATAGAATGTTGGCTGCATCAGATGGAGTGTAAGCAGGTAGATGCTTGTATTGTTCGTTAACATCCGACATTGCTGTGTGTACCAAGGGTAAAAAAGCTATCTGCACGTGAACACCTAACGGTGCAAACTCACTGCTTGCTGTCTCACACCATGTGTTCGCAGCACTTTTTGAAGCATGATAAGCCGACCAGCCTGGTGCCATTGGGTAGAGTGTACTCACTGATGAAGAATAGATGATGCTCCCTTTACTTGCTTTCAAGGCAGGTAAGATAGCCAGTGATAGCGCAACCAAGGAACGATAGTTGAGGTCCATCGTACGGTCATAGTCGTGGAGTCGATCCAGTGCATCATTGATCTTGCGATGGATAGATTTACCCGCATTGCAGAAAAAGTAATCTAATCGTGGTTGTGTTTCCCTTAGTTTTTGGCATAGCTGTACCAGTTTATCTCTGTCTCTTAGGTCTATTGCGCAGTAGTCTGCACTACTTCCCATTTGCTTAGCCTTAGCACATAAGAGACGTAAGTCCGCTTCACTTCGAGCAATGAGAAAGACATTTGCACCTGCACTGATTAGTTTTTCGGTTAATGCTCTCCCTATCCCATGCGATGCACCCGTCACAAGTACCCACTTCCCACAGAAGTGTTCTCTTGTAATATCAGATGTTAGACTTATGGATGGGTAAGCCAATGCACCTCCAATAGCTATTATCTTTTTTCTGAGAGACGTCATCATAACTCTTTTCTAACAATCAGTAGTGCTTGTTTTGATAACCAATAGCGATGTGATTAAGGCTCCGCACATCATGTGTTAGGCATGAACACCATGCGTGTTGGGCATCCGCACATCATGTGCTAAGCAATAATACGTTGGATGAAAATGGGTAGAACGCTTTATAGTTATCGTTATGACATGGCATCGTAAGGCACTAATACCAAAGTTATACAGCGCAGTTCTCTTAGATATTCATGCTGTTTTATGCTTGCCTTTTCCCTATTTCTTTATATTATTTCCAGCGTGAAATGCTGGTAATCACGTACGATTGTATAAAGGAACTTCTCATCAGCTGTATTTGTGTCAGAGATGTTGAGGTGTGTTCGTACTTTCTCAGCAAGGGAAGCAATACGACGTTCGCGCTCGTATCCGTATTCTGAATTGAGAGTACGTTGGATAACATCAAGTTGGTTAAGAGAGAGGTCTTCTGCTTGTGGGTAGACAGGTTTATACTTTCTATCAAGGTAATAGAACTCGTCGAGTGATACTTGAATCTTGCGATAGTCATTAAGTTGGATGACCATTGTCCCTGCTGCGAGGTCGCCGAGACGTTGTGAATTCTTAGAAATAAGAATGACAAGTGCGCCAACACCAGAGAAACCAAGGTCGACAAGTTGCAGAAGCCAACGCATAAAAAAGT
>CAUVDL010000047.1:0-18451 GCA_963550695.1 uncultured Prevotella sp.
TTGGCAATCTTTTTCTAATGGGAAAGTATTGCCGTGGACAAAGAATATTGATAAACATAAACAATGAAATCATCCATTTTAACGTGAATTCGTCGAATTCACGTTAATTAGATACAGATAGAAGTCATTAAACGTAAACCTTAACAATATTTAAAGAGGTGAAGAAAACTATCTCCACCTTTTTTAGTAAATTTGCATTTGATTCTGTTATAAGGTCTTTTTAACTCATTGCGAGTATAATGAGTTGAAGGTTACAGATGATAATTGAAGTAAAAACAAGAAGCTATAAATAAGAAAATAAATTCAAATTATGAGTAAGCAAACAGAAAAGATCAAGGCACTCGTGGAGAAGCGCGAGTTAGCACGCTTAGGTGGTGGTCAGAAGGCCATCGACAAGCAGCATGAGCGCGGAAAGTATACTGCACGTGAGCGTATTGAAATGCTGGTTGACAAAGGCAGCTTCGAGGAATACGATATGTTCAAACTCCATCGTTGTCACAACTTCGGTATGGAGAAAAAACAGTACCTCGGTGATGGTGTTGTTGCTGGTTCAGCAACTATCGACGGTCGTCTCGTCTACCTCTATGCACAGGACTTCACCGTAAATGGTGGTTCGCTTTCTGAAACAATGGCTCAGAAGATCTGCAAGGTAATGGATATGGCTATGACCAACGGTGCACCAGTCATCTGTATGAACGACTCTGGTGGCGCACGTATCCAAGAGGGTATCTCTGCTTTGGCAGGTTACGGCGAAATCTTCGAGCGTAATATCCTCGCTTCTGGTGTTATCCCACAGATCTCAAGCATCCTTGGTCCATGTGCCGGTGGTGCAGTTTACTCTCCAGCATTGACAGACTTCATCATCATGAAGGAGCAGACAAGTTACATGTTCCTGACTGGTCCTAAGGTTGTAAAGACCGTAACTGGTGAAGATATCGACGCAGAGCACCTTGGTGGTGCAAGCGTTCACGCTTCAAAGAGTGGTGTAACAAGCTTCACAGCTAAGACTGAGGAAGAGGCAATGGACCTTATCAAGAAGCTCCTTTCTTACATTCCTTCAAACAACCGCGAGGAAGCACCACGTGTAGAGTGCACTGACCCTATCGACCGTAAGGAAGACCTCTTGAACGAGATTATCCCAGACGATCCAAATCAGGCATACGATATGTACAAGGTAATTCAGGCAGTAACTGACAACGGAGAGTTCTTCGAAGTTCAGCCAAAGTTTGCTAAGAACATCATCACTGGTTTCGCTCGTTTCAATGGTCAGAGTGTTGGTATCGTAGCTAACCAGCCATCAGCCTACGCAGGAGTATTAGACACCAACGCAAGCCGTAAGGGTGCGCGCTTCGTTCGTTTCTGCGATGCTTTCAATATCCCAATCGTTTCACTTGTTGACGTTCCAGGTTTCCTCCCAGGTACTGGTCAGGAGTATAACGCTGTAATCCTTCATGGTGCACAGTTGCTCTATGCTTACGGTGAGGCTACAGTTCCAAAGATTACTATCACATTGCGTAAGAGCTATGGTGGTTCACACATCGTTATGGGTTGTAAGCAGCTTCGTTCTGACCTCAACTTCGCATGGCCAAGTGCAGAGATTGCCGTTATGGGTGCATCTGGTGCTGTTGCCGTTCTCTGTGGTAGAGAAGCTAAGGAAGTTAAGGAGCAGGGTGGCGATGTTAAGCAGTTCCTCGCAGAAAAGGAAGAGGAGTACTCAGAGAAGTTTGCTAATCCATATCAGGCTGCTCAGTTCGGCTACATCGATGATGTTATCGAACCACGCAACACTCGTTTCCGCATCTGCCGTGGCTTGGCTCAGTTGGCTCATAAGAAGCAAGACTTACCAGCAAAGAAGCATGGCTGTATGCCAATGTAATCAGGAGGCACGCAACTATGGATAAAAACGTATATGCAGCTATTGCTATGGCACTCTATGAGTTTGCCGGAAATAGTGTTCACGATAACGAGCCTGGCTTTATCACCATTCTGCCAAAGCAGACAATGTGGGATGCTAAGTTCGAGATAATGACAAAGAAACCATAATAGACAACAATGAAAGAATTCAAATATACTATCGACGGCAAGGAATATAAAGTCGAGATTGGTGAGATTAATGCTGAGAATGTTGCAGAAGTATCTGTCAACGGTGAACAGTATGCAGTACAGATGGAACAGCCAGCTGAACCAGAGAAGAAGAAGGTTGAGCTTGGTAAGCCAGCTGCTGCTGAGGCAAGTGAGGAGGCTACTCCTGCTGTTGCTATCAACAGTTCTGCAGCTGTTAAGGCCCCACTTCCAGGAACCATCACATCTGTTGAGGTGACTGTTGGTCAGGAGGTGAAAGCTGGCGATACTGTTGTTGTCCTCGAGGCGATGAAGATGCAGAACAACATCGAAGCTGAGAAGGATGGCAAGGTGACTGCTATTGCTGTAAAGGTCGGTCAGGCTGTGCTTGAGGACGACCCATTGGTTGTTATTGAATAAATCTGCTATCAGTTGACATTTGTCACTGATGCTATTATCATTATCTTAAGAGGGTGTGTCATTACGACATACCCTCGCTTTTTGATAATAGTACATCAAAATATAGAACATAAAAAAACATACAATCACATTTCCGTTTCCAAGTAGGGCATAGGAATATCTATTATTAAGTTACACCTTATTAATAAATAACATCCTTACCTTACATTGAAAGAAGAAATGTGATTGTATGCTTATAACAGTAAGGATACTATGCCCTACACTTACATAATCAAAGGATTAATCCTTTTGCTAATACTCTTTTCTATCTGTTTATAGACGATTGCCTTCCTTAGGAAATACAATTGAAGGCTTGAAGGTTTTTGCTTCTTCAAAATCCATCAATGCATAAGAGATAATAATCACCTCATCCCCTACTACAACCTTGCGAGCTGCTGCACCATTAAGGCAAATACAGCCAGAACCTCTTTCACCCTTAATAATATAGGTTTCAAAGCGTTCACCATTGTTGTTATTCACAATCTGGACCTTCTCACCTGCTATCATATTAGCAGCATCCAACAAGTCTTCATCAATGGTAATACTACCCATATAATGAAGGTTTGCCTCTGTGACAGTAGCACAGTGCAACTTACTTTTTAATACTTCTATCAGCATCTTTTCTTATTATCCTCTGTATTTTATGTGGTCAATAAGTCGGATAGGCGTATGGCCACAATAAACTGTAATACAACCGACGACATACGCTTCCCAAGTATCCACCTCAAGAAGCGTGTTGCCATCAACAATCTCAAAATACTCCACCTCAAGTCCGTCTACCGAATTAATATCAGCAATGACTTTCTCGCGTGTTTCAGCAACTGTATGGGTCTTAGAGAACGCTACACTTTGACTTAACACCTCATATATCTTCGGTGCTATAGCACGTTCGTCAGCTGTCAATAGCATATTGCGTGAACTCATAGCCAAACCGTCTGCGTCACGTATGATTGGACATTCCACTATCGTTATTTCATTCTTCATGCCAATAAAGTCAACAAGACGTTTGATAACAGCAATCTGCTGCCAGTCTTTCTCACCGAAATAGGCTTTATTTGGACGAACGATATAAAATAATCTACTGACAACTTGGCAAACACCATTGAAATGACCAGGACGTTTTGCACCCTCCATCACTGTTGATTGTGGTGGGAACTCGTATTGACGATTATCTGGTTTGGGGTAGACTTCTTCAACAGATGGAGCAAAAACATAATCTGCTCCACAAGCTTCAATAAGCTTACAATCAGCCTCTAACGTACGAGGATAGCGTTCTAAATCTCCCTTATCATTAAACTGGGTAGGATTAAGAAAAACAGAAACGACCGTTACGTCATTCTCTTTGACACTTTGTTTTACAAGTGATGCATGACCATCATGCAACGCACCCATCGTAGGGACCAACCCAATAGTTTTGTTCTCCTTACGACAAGAGAATAGTTCGTTCTGAAGTTCTACAATCTTTTGAATAACTTTCATCAGTCACTAAATTTTAAATCGATGCAAAGTAACAACAAAATAATTAAATAGACGAGATTTTAATTAAATAATCTCAACATGCCCTACTTTTTATTTGTTTTCAGTCGAAAGCAAGAGTTGTCTCATTTTTTTTTCGTACCTTTGCAGAAGATAAGCTGCGCCCAGAAAGTGCTAACATTCTATGCGTTTGCTTGCAGTAGTTGCAGAAACAAAAACTCTAACATAAAGAATGGGAAAAAAAGTATTATTTGTTAATCAAGAAATCATGCCGTATGTGCCTGAGACAGAGATGTCTTTCTATGGCTCAGAAATGCCACACATCATGCAAGAAGCTGGATTTGAAATCCGTACATTCATGCCAAGATGGGGAAATATTAATGAACGCAGAGGGCAGTTACACGAGGTTATTCGCCTTTCAGGTATGAACTTGATTATAGACGATACAGACCATCCATTGATTATCAAGGTGGCAAGTATTCCGCAGACACGTATACAGGTTTATTTCATTGATAATGAAGATTATTTCCAGAAGCGTCCTGCAATGACAAAGGACGAGTTGGGTAACGACTACCCTGACAACGGCGAGCGTGCTATCTTCTTTGCAAGAGGCGTGTTGGAGACAGTAAAGAAGCTAAGATGGACTCCTGATGTGATTCACTGCCAGGGCTGGATGTCTTCTGTTATCCCATTCTATGTAAAGACTGCTTATAAAGATGAGCCACAGTTTGCCAATTCAAAGGTTGTGACTTCACTCTTCGCAGAACAGCCACAAGACAGCTTAGGCACCAACTTTAAGCATTGTCTTGAATTCCGTGAGGCAAAAGCCAAATATTTGAAGAACTATAATGATAACTTCGATTTCATGGAATTAGGAAAACTGGCTATCGACTATTCAGATGGTATCATTGGTACCAGTGACAAAGTTCATGCAGATCTTATCAACTATGCTAAGACTAATGATAAGCAGCTTTTGGAACATGCTATCGATGATGCTGAACTAAAGGAGAAGTATTCAGAATTTTATAACAAATTGTTCTGATACACTTAGATTCATACAATTAAGATATTCTAAATGAGAAAGAAATTCATTGCAGCCTGTATGCTTGCAGCTTGTATCGGAATGGTATCATGTGATGATACTACAGATACCCTTGGAGGCTCACTTATCGACAATGGCGACAAACTTTCTATAAAGGCAGACACCTTCAGCGTAGCTTCTGAAACAATGGTTGCTGACAGTGTTATTGCACGTTCTGCAACTGGATACTTGGGCAGAATGATTGACCCTGAAACAAACACAACGGTTACAGGTAATCTTATGTCACAGTTCCATGTGCTTAGTAATTTTGAGTTGCCAGCAAAGGACTCTATCATGAGCCGTGATGCAAACAATGAGATTATTGCTGATTCATGTGATATAAGATTGTATTACAGCACATACTACGGTGATTCACTTAGCCAGATGAAGCTGACAGCATACGAACTTTCTAAGCCTGTTGAGGAAGGTGTGAGATATTACTCTAACTTCGATCCAGAAGCACAAGGCTATATTCGTCCTGCTACACAGGGTGGTATTGCGGAGAAACGTTCATTCACACTGACAGACTATACAGAGGCTGATAGCATCCGACATGGAAGAAATTATAACCGCAACATCATTGTTCGCCTAAACAAACAGTATAAGGATGAGAACGGTATTACATATAACAACTACGGAACTTACCTGCTCCGCAAGTATCAGCAGAACCCTGCTGCATTCCGTAATCCTTATCGTTTCTTGAATGAAATCTGTCCAGGATTCTACTTCAAGGTCGATGGTGGCTCTGGTTCTATGGCACATATACAGATTGCACAGCTGAATATCTACTTCAAGAATAAACAGAATGGCAAGGTATCAGAAATATCAACCAACTTTGTAAGTACAGAAGAGGTTCTTCAGTTGACAAACTTCTCTAACGATAACACAAAGTTACAGCAGTTAGCCAGTGAATCTGGTCATACTTACCTTAAGACGCCAGCTGGCTTGTTTACAAAGTTGACGCTCCCTGTATCTGACATTATGGCAGGGCATACCAACGATTCTATCAACTCAGCTAAGGTTATACTCTACCGAGAAAACAATAGCACAACATCCGATTATCAGTTTGGAATACCACAGAATGTCGTTATGGTAGCTGCAGATAGCCTACAATCGTTCTTTGCGAACAATCGTCTACCAGATAACAAGACTTCATTCTTGGCAAGTTACAACAAGACAACGAATAGCTATGTGTTCAACAACATCTCAGGAATTATCAACCTCTTCTCACGCAACACATCAATGCCTGCATGGGGTAAGGTTGTAATAGTGCCAGTTGAATTGCAGACTGTAACACAAGGTTCAGGTAGTAGTCAGAAGACGATAATTACTAAGGTTTCTCACGACATGGGCCTCTCAAGCACCAAGCTATTGGGTAACACACCAACTGGTAAGAATATTCAAATTTCGATAATATACGGTAAGTTCAATGGCAGATAACTTCTTAGAACGTCATCGTGAGGAATATGAGCAGCGCAAGGCGGCTTGGCTTCGCAAGAAAAAGCACTTAGGCCGACAGCCCAAGGTAAGACTTCAGAAGCCTGACGACGAAGCACTGTAATAGAATATAAAATATAGAATCGGACTTACAACACCCATGTATGTCCGATTCTTTGTTTTTGGCACACCTTTTGTTTATACAATCCTACTAATACAGGACATATTGTCCACAGATACAAGTAAAGAAAAGAAAGGTTAGGATATGATGAATCAATTCTCCCCAAAGGTCTCTGAAATACTTTCATTCAGCAGAGAGGAAGCAGAACGACTGACAAGTGCGTCGGTTGCTCCTGAGCATATTATGCTCGCCATTCTGAGAGAGAAGTCAGGACCAGTATGGGAACTATTCAATCAGTGGAAGCTTGATATTGATAATATAAAGAAAGAAATAGAAAGAAGACTTCAGGAAGAAACAATTAACCCAACGACTAATGTGCCTGATATGCTTTTGAACGAACAGGCAAATAACATATTGAAATTAGCTGTACTTGAGGCTCGTATTCAGCATGCACAGACAGTGGATATTCTTCATCTCTTCCTTGCTATATTGCACGATTCTTCTAACAATGGTGCAAAGAAGGTTATGGAAGAAAATGGGTTTAACTATAACAACGCAATATCGATGTTACAACAACGCGCAAACCAACCAAAAAATGGTATAGGAATGGCTGACGAAGAGGAAATGGATGATGATATGATGTCATCTTCATCGTCTGACAGCAGCAATAATGCCAAAACAACACAGGCTCCTCGTACAAAATCAAAGACACCGGTACTCGATAGTTTTGGTACTGACCTTACACAAGCAGCTACCGAGGGAAAACTCGATCCAGTTGTAGGCAGAGAGAAAGAGATTATGCGTGTCAGTGAGATTCTTGGTAGAAGAAAGAAGAATAACCCTATTCTCATTGGCGAGCCAGGTGTTGGTAAGAGTGCTATTATTGAGGGATTAGCACAACTTATTGTGAAACATCTTACTTCTCCAATTCTCTTTAACAAACGTGTCATCACACTCGACTTGACAGCTGTCGTAGCAGGTACCAAGTATCGTGGTCAATTTGAGGAGCGCATCCGTGCATTGATTAAGGAAATCGAACAGAATCCAGACATCATCGTCTTTATTGACGAGATTCACACACTCATCGGAGCAGGCTCTTCACCAGGTTCAATGGATGCTGCTAATATCCTCAAACCAGCCTTGGCAAGAGGTACTATACAGTGTATCGGTGCAACAACACTTGACGAGTATCGCAAGTCTATCGAGAAAGACGGTGCCTTAGAACGTCGTTTCCAAAAGGTACAGGTTGAACCAACAACAGTTGAAGAGACATTACAGATTCTTGAAAATATCAAAGATCGCTATGAGGCACATCATCATGTACGTTATACAGAGGATGCGTTGAAGGCTTGTGTGAAGTATGCTGACAGATATATTACTGATAGATTCTTCCCAGATAAGGCGATAGATATCATTGACGAAGCTGGTTCACGTATCCATCTGCAACATGTAAAGGTGCCACAGACCATTCTTGATATCCAAAAAGATATTGAGATAGCACAAGAGAAGAAGCAAGCTGCTGTAAGGAATCAGAACTTTGAGTTGGCTGCAAGTTTCCGTGATAAGCAGACGGAATTAGAAAAGACACTCAAAGAGGAGCAGGAGAAATGGCAGAAAGGTGATACCGAAGATAAGGTTGAAATCAATGAAGAAGCCATTGCTGACGTTGTTTCTATGATGACAGGCGTACCGGTACAACGTATGCAGGAGGCAGAGGGCATCAGATTGAAGAACATGGATGCAGAACTCAAGCAGGTTGTTGTCGCACAGGACGCAGCTATCGACAAGATGGTTAAAGCTATCCAGCGTAACCGTGTAGGTTTGAAAGATCCTAATCACCCTATTGGTGCATTTATGTTTTTAGGTCCTACGGGGGTGGGTAAGACTTATCTTGCCAAGCGACTGGCTGAGATGATGTTTGGCTCTTCGGACGCTTTGATTCGAGTAGACATGAGCGAATACACAGAGAGTTTCAACACCTCTCGCCTTGTTGGTGCACCTCCAGGATATGTTGGCTATGATGAAGGTGGTCAGCTAACTGAGAAAGTGCGTCGTCATCCCTACTCTATTGTCTTACTTGACGAGATAGAGAAAGCACACGGAAATGTGTTCAATATGCTTTTACAAGTACTTGATGAGGGTCGATTAACTGATGGAAACGGTCGTTTGATAGACTTCCGCAACACGGTAATCATCATGACATCAAATGCGGGTACACGTCAATTGAAAGAATTTGGACAGGGTGTTGGCTTCAAAGCGACCAATCTGAACGGACTTTCACAGAACGAAGGTGACAAGGAGCGTGCTCGTGCTATCATTCAGAAGAGTCTTAGCAAGCAGTTCGCACCAGAGTTTCTCAACCGTTTGGACGAGATTATCACCTTCGACCAGCTCGACCTCGAGGCTATCAAAAAGATTATCAACATTGAACTCAAGGGCTTGTTCAAGCGTGTGCATGAACTGGGCTACGAGATGGAGATAACAGATGAAGCCAAAGAGTTTGTTGCAAGCAAGGGATATGATGTACAATTTGGTGCTCGTCCATTGAAGCGTGCTATCCAAAATCATATTGAGGATGGACTGAGCGAATTGATTCTATCTGGCGAAATCAAGGCTGGTGACACTATCAAAGTATCCAAAGAGAAAGATAGTGAGAAACTAAAGTTTGATATTGTATCGGCTGAATAATATCTAAGGGAAGGAATAAACACCTCCTACCCTTACCAAATTTGTAATATAAAAGTCATCTTCAAAAAAAGAACTAATGCTTAGTTGCATTCCAATTAAGCCTTTATTGACGTTCAAAAGATGCTTAATTGAAGCCTTAAAGGTGCTTAGTTAGACTCTAACTAAGCACCTTTTGTTATGCTGTTTTACAACATATTGATTGACTGAAAGTTACAGACACAGTAAAAAAGGCTCTTTATTAAGAAAAAACATGTAGAACAACCAACTATTTTGTAATGATATTTCTCAACCCTGCGTTCAGTTTCTGCTTTAACTTTCATTCCAGAACTGTGCCTGAACCAACTTATCAACCAAAAACTGCACTGCCTTTTCGAAAAAGTATTCGATTATTCTAATTAATCTTCTATGACCAAGGAAAATAAGGTCCTGTCACAAGAATGATTTTTGTAAGTCTTTATGTAAGATTCAGATTTATTACAACTGTTTTGCACATAATTGTAATATGACTCACTTGGAGTCCTATCATAATACCAATTATCATCTAAGTCCTCTATTGTAAAATCATTCAAACAATATACATCACCACCTAAGATTGGAATCAATAAAAATTTGCATAGTTGCACTATTTTAAGTGCTTCATGGTCTGGAAAAGCATAACCTTCAATACCTAAATGCTTCAAGGAATAATATTCGGAAATATCATTATCTTGAATAATTGAAATTATATCATTCTTTTTCATTTACAAGAGACTAAATAATCATTGACTTGAAAGGCTAAAATATCAAATAGCGTAGCCTGCTAAAAGAGATAGAAAGCTGTCAAAAGATTTATATATAAGAAGGCATAGAACAATAAAAACAGGAGTTTCCACAAATAAAACTTTATAGAGACTCCTGTTTTAATTTAATATATCAAGCCCTCACAGATATTATCAAAGGCTAAAAATAGACAATTACAAACCCAAGCTCTTCTTGATAGCCTCAATCTTTACAGCTGCACGCTGCTCGCAAGCAGGGAAATCAGAAGCTGAGTTCATTGTATCCTTTATCTCAAGATAGAACTTAATCTTTGGCTCAGTACCTGATGGACGAACACTCACCTTAGTACCGTCTGTACAGAACCACTGGAGAACATTGCTTGTGTCAGGCATATCCATCTTCTCCTTAGAACCATCAGCCTTTGTAATCTCAAGACTCTGGAAGTCCTTATAAACATCGATTACACTACCACCAAGTTCCTTAGGCGGATTAGAACGGAAGTTCTTCATCATCTGCTGAATCTCGTCAGCACCGCTCTTACCAGGACGCTCAACATTAATAGTGAACTCATGGCTGTAACCATACTCCATATAGATATCCATAAGAATGTCATACAATGTCTTGCCATGATCCTTTGCATATGCACAAATCTCAGCCAACAAAGCACAAGCACTTACGGCATCCTTATCACGTACGAAGTCTTCTGCAAGGAAACCATAGCTTTCCTCACCACCACCAATGTACTGCTGCTTGCCCTCAGAGAGAGCAATCTCACGTGCAATCCACTTGAAACCAGTGTAGCAATCACGCATCTCTACATGCTGTTTCTCTGCAATCTTACGGATAACCTCTGTTGTAACAATAGTCTTCACGATGAAGTCTGTTGGCTTCATCTTGCCCACAGCCTGACGATTAGTGATGATATACCACAAGAAGAGCAGACAAGTCTGGTTACCATTTATCAGAACCCACTCGCCATTGCTATTCTTACAAGCCATACCGACACGGTCAGCATCTGGGTCAGAAGCCATCAAAATGTCAGCATCGAGTGCCTTCGCATCACGCAAACCAAGTGTCAAAGCCTCTGCAATCTCTGGGTTTGGACGATCAACAGTTGGGAAATTACCATCCTTAACCATCTGCTCCTTAACACAATGAACATTGTCAAAACCCCAAGACTCCAACGCACGTGGAATCATTACGCGGCCAGCACCGTGCAACGGAGTATAGACAATCTTAAGATTATGCTGATTCTTGATTACCTGTGGGTCAATGCTGATAGTCTTTACTTGCTCCAAATAAACCTTATCAACATCCTCACCGATAATCTGAATCAAAGCCTTATTGCCTTCGAACTTAACATCCTCAACCTTAACTTTGTTTACTTCATCGATAATACCCTTGTCATGTGGCGCAAGTACCTGTGCACCGTCATCCCAATAAGCCTTATAACCATTATACTCACGTGGGTTATGACTTGCGGTAATATTCACACCTGCCTGTGCCTTCAAATGACGAATAGCAAAAGAACACTCTGGAGTAGGACGAAGATCATCAAAAAGATAAACCTTTATGCCATTAGCAGAGAAGATATTAGCAACGGTTTCAGCAAAGAGGCGTGAATTGTTACGGCAGTCGTGGCAAACAACAACGCTAATCTGCTCCTTATCCTTGAAGCTAACTTTAAGATAATTAGCAAAGCCCTGAGTTGCCATACCAACGGTATAGATATTCATACGGTTAGAGCCTGCGCCCATAATACCACGAAGTCCACCTGTACCGAACTCTAAATCCTTATAAAAACATTCAATGAGATCTGCCTTATCCTCATTGTTAATCATAGCCTCAACGGCAGAACGTGTTTCTTCATCAAAAGCAGGAGACAGCCACTGTCTTGCTTTATCTTCGCATTGTGCGATGAGTGTTTGGTTATTGCTCATAATTTAAGTATTTTCTTATTTACGACTTGTATTTGCAAATGTACTCAATAATTCTGAGAAAGTCACTTACAAGTAGAGTTTTTTTTGTATTTTTGCAGCTATATAAACTGAGTTTTTGCTAAGAATAATACGTTCTAAAGCATATTTCTCAATATAAGAATTATATTTAATATTGAAACTTAACATTAATGGAATTGAATTTTGAAGGCATTCTCCTTGCTGTATGCACGTTTTTAATCATTGGACTTTGTCATCCACTTGTTATAAAAACAGAGTATTATTTCGGTACAAAACCTTGGTGGATATGGCTCATAGCGGGTATTACTTGCTGTGTAGCAGCCTTGTTTGTACAAAGTATTTTCTGGTCAGCTCTACTCGGTGTCCTTGGAGCTTCATTCCTTTGGGGAATTGGTGAACTCATCTCACAGGAGAAACGTGTCCTAAAAGGCTGGTTCCCTATGAATCCTAAACGTAAGGAACACTACGAAAAAATTAACAAAGACGAGTCTTTATGCCCTTGTAAGCATAAGAAATAAAGACTATCAAGTCTTCTTTTACCATCGTGCTAACGCCCCGCACATATGGTGCGGAGGCTTAACACCAATCGTGTTGACAGCTAAGTACATCGTAAAACACTGTCATGACTGGTTCTAAACTACGCTTAAAGAAATCGTCCATAGCAGAGTTTCAGACTCTACTATGGACGATTATCACAACCATAAAAGACGAATAGACTTCTTGTATATGGTTAGAAGTTTATTTAAACAATTACTTTACACTCACACGACGCTCACGAATCAGCTTAATCTGACGCAACAAATCATTGTAATGAAGGAGATTAATGCCTTCACTCTGTGCTGCCTGTGCCTTACAGAACTGCTCAACAGTATCTAAATGTTGCATCAGATAGAGCATAATATCTGAATTACTTGCACGGTCAGCAACTGTTGGTTTGTCTTTCTGAACAGGATTCAAAAGACTATTTATTTGGTCTACATAACTACGATCGAGTAAGCGGCGTGTACGAACTTGCATATCATTAAGACCTGCAAGTGGCTTCCAAACAACATGGAACAAGTCATTCAGATAGTCCTTGAACTGATAAGCACCTGACTCACGCTGGTCCTTATAAATCTTATCCATAATGGTTCCGTTCATCATTACTTTCAGAATACGATCCTGATAAGTGCTAATTTCGTCGACAAGGTCGGTACCTGCAATATCAGTCATAGATGAAGGATAAAGCCAAAGTGGTGCTTCAAACACCTGACGGCCGATATAGTCAACAGCATCTCTCCCCTTCTTGGCTGGCGCAACCTCATAAGGCTTCTGTCCAGGCATATTATTGATGTAGCGACCACCAATGTTCTTCAGTACGTGATTCGTATAACGGCCATACTGACCAACAACACTTCGCCACATTTCCATACGGTCATCGTACTGGTCGTTAGGCTGACGTGTCCACTCTGGGAGCTTTGCTATGATACGTTTCAAGTTCTTAATACCATAATCGCTCGCCTTCACATTGTCGTCACCGAGGTCTTCTATCTGTGCACGTGGGTCTTCATTCTTACCCTCACCACCAAACCAAAGACGCGGGTTCTTTGCCAGAATGGCAGTTGTCTCAGTCATCAACTTTTCCTTCTCGTCCATCTCATCTTTGAACTCTGGACGATACTGATATCCCCAACGGATTGCCCACTTGTCGTAATCGTTCACACGTGGGAAAAGTCCGCGCTCTGAAATCCCATCTTCTGGCTGTGCAACATAATTGAAACGAGCATAGTCCATAATGCTGGCAGTGTGACCATGTTCCTCAACCCACTTCTTATCGCGTAGTTTCTCTACCGGAGTAGCGTGGCTTGCACCCATGTTATGACGCAATCCAAGCGTATGCCCTACCTCATGACTTGATACAAAGCGAATCAATTCGCCCATAAGTTTGTCATCCATGTGCACTGTCTGTGCACGCTTGTCTAATGGAGCACACTGAGTGAAGTACCACTTTGTCAAGAGATTCATTACATTATGATACCAACAGATATGACTTTCGATAATCTCCCCACTACGAGGGTCAACGATACGAGGGCCGTATGCGTTCTCAATCTCAGCTGGAAGATAACGAAGAACGTTGAAACGAGCATCAT
This sequence comes from uncultured Prevotella sp., assembly GCA_963550695.1. Lineage (GTDB taxonomy): Bacteria > Bacteroidota > Bacteroidia > Bacteroidales > Bacteroidaceae > Prevotella. The sequence goes on from CAUVDL010000047.1 coordinate 14,170, forward strand.
CAACACTCATTGTTGGATCGTTAGGCCACTCCTTTGCTTGTATTGCATTCTTAAAACCAGCAGCCTCAAAAGCAACATTCCAATCCTCAATACCCTTCATCAAGTAAGGAACCCACTTCTTTGGTGTAGCAGGATCAATATAGAATACGATAGGTTTGATAGGCTCTGAGAGTTTACCCTTTGCGTATGCCTTCTTATCTTTTGGCTCTAAACGGAATCGAGAGATAAACTGCTCGCGGTCTGTCTTTGTCTGATCGTCGCTGAAGATAGTATATCTATTCGTAAAATAACCTATACGATTGTCCCATACTCGCTTACGCATAGGTACCTTTGGAAGAAGAACAACACTGGTATTCAGTCCGATGGTCATCGCACCTGTATAAGAGGCAGGTACTGCAGAAGGCGAACTTGAATAAGTACGTGTCGTAGCAATCTCTACATTAATAGGATAAACCTTCATCGTATCAATGAAAGTTCGGTCAGCCATGAGGCCCCCTAACTTCAATTGTTTGGAGTCATCTGACGACACACTCAACACTGCATTGTCTTTAATAAACAATGAAGTCACATCAATCAGCTGTGCCTTTGTATCCTTGTTACGACCAATCACCTTGAACGAAGCCACGATAGGATCGGCAGTTGAAGCTTTCAACGTACGCGAAATACTGCTCTTCGGGTCAGCTTCTTGTGAAAGTACATAGGCACGAAGCAACATTGTCTTATCATCACGTTGCTCAAAATAAACCGTCTGTTTGTTCACTGCCTCTCCAGCAAACTTACCAAAGTTCTGTGGAACAGCTGTAAAACGAGTCACAGCAAGCAAGTATCGACCGATAACAGAGTCTGGGACCTCAAAGTACCATTGGTCGTCAATATGTCTTACAGTGAAGAGTCCCTGCTGTACACTTCCTTTTTTCTTTACAAGTTGTTCATAAGCAGAAGGCTTTTCTTTCTCTTTCTCTGATGCTTTACCTTTCTGAACACTCTGTTTGGTAGTGTCTTTGCACTGTGTAATAGTATCTTTTACAGCACGATAGACAAACCTGTTACCTGCTACACCTACTCCACTTCCGAACATAAGTGCAAACAGACAGGCTGTTGCTTTTCTGTTGATTAACATAAATTTATAGTAACTTTACTTTGTATTTACTGTTTGAGATAATAAAGAAAAACCTATTTCAATATGGTTGCTTTACGGATACGGACATCAACTAATGGACGGTCGTTAGCGTCAACAGGCTGGCGTTGAATACGTTCAACAACATCTAATCCATCTAACACCTGTCCAAAGACAGTATATTGTCCGTCCAAATGAGGAGAACCACCCACTTCTTTGTACATTTGACGTACCTCTGGTGTCATCTGCACCGTACTGTCTGTATGTTCGTTAAGGCGTTTCTGTGCCCAATCAAGCTGTCCGTCAGAGAACTTTATTCCCCATACAATATAGAATTGTGAGGCAGACGACTCTCGTTTAGGATTGATATCATCACCCTCACGAGCTGCAGCAACAGCTCCACGACGGTGTAACAGTTTCGGATAATCTATCTCTGCAGGGAGCGAATAGGTCTCTGGCGTATCACCTAAAGCCTGTCCTGGCTTTGCTTTCTTTGAGCCCATATCACCTGTTTGAATCATAAAATCTTTAACAACACGATGGAACAACACCCCATTATAGGCACCACTTCGCACCAACTTTAAGAAGTTATCACGATGACGTGGTGTCTCATTGTAAAGTTGAATACGAATGTTTCCACTGTCAGTTTCTAATAATACTTCATGACGTAATGTGTCAGTTAAAGACTGTGCACGAACATTAACTACGCACAAAGCCAGTAGAAAGAAATATATTAACTTCTTCATCTTTTTTTATAAAGCATAAATTATTCGCAAAGATAAACAATTAAGAACAAATAACCTAATTAAGCAGGAATAAAAAAGCGATTAAAAGGGCAGATATATCAAGGAAAGAACGTACCTTTGCATAACGAATGCAGGTCAACAGGGATATATCTCTTGAATTATTTACGTGAAAAGAAGAATTTCTTTTCATGAAAATAAAGATTTCTACTCACGTAAATAAATATTTATTTTCACGTAAATAATTTGCAAAAGCAAGTCTATAAGCATTAAAGTAAGAATAGAGGATAACTATTATAACGACTGGATTTCAAACAATTAATAACTTTCATATATTGTAATAAATAGTAAATGACACAAACAAAAAATATATTTCAACAACCTCTATGGGTGACTATCTTTGCCCTTACAGCTGCCATTGCATGGGGCTGGGCTTATCCTTTGATTAAATTAGGTTTCTCAGAGTTTGCCATCTCAGCAGATATGACTGGTTCAAAAATGCTCTTTGCAGGTATTCGCTTCTGTCTTTCTGGACTGATAATATTAACAATCGCAGGTGCAAAGAAGCGTGACTTCAAAGTGAGAAAACCTATAGATTGGTGGTATATCCTTTTATTCTGTATGATGAATACCACCTTACATTATGCCTTTTTCTACTTTGGATTATCACATAGTGAAGGTTCACGAGCAGCCATTCTCAACTCGCTGAGCGTCTTTTCTGTCGTTATATTCGCTTGTATCTTCTTCAAGAGCGACCGTATGACAGCAAAAAAGATTATAGGATGTATTGTTGGTTTTGCAGGTATTCTATCGCTGAATTTGGGCGGAGCAGAGAGTGGACAGTTCACTTGGTTGGGTGATGGAATGATTATCCTCAATGCCCTTTGTGGTGCATCTGCATCACTGCTTACACGCGGATTGGGCAAACGTGTAGATGTATTTGTTGGTACAGGCTACAGCTTAGCAATAGGTGGTGCATTATTGATTATCCCTGGACTACTTATGGGTGGCGAACTTCCACAGATTACCCTTTTAGGCATTACCTATCTACTCTTGCTCATCGCTATCAGTACATTAGGTTTCACGCTCTATAACAAACTGCTCACTTGCAATCCTGTTGGTAAGGTAGCTATCTACAACTCACTGATTCCTGTTGTTGGCGCAGTTACCTCTTGCCTATGCCTTGACGAAACTTTTTATATCAAATATATGATAGCAGGAGCCTTAGCTGCAGGTGGTATATACATTATTAATAAGAGTTAGACGACCAAACAGCTACCTTGTGCAAAGAAGCCATAGTTATAGAATTTTCAAGAAAGACAAGTTTTATGGTGCTGCTGCTACATAATAGAATCTTAGCATCAATCAGATTGTAAAATAAAATCATAGTATCAGAAAACAACTAAGGCTCAATTGCGTTCGAATTAAGGCTTAATTAACGTGTAAAAGGGCGTTAGTTAGGATGTAACTAACGCCCTTTTGCAATGCAATTAAGCACCTCTTGCTTTACTGTTTTATAACTACCTGTTTATCTGAAAGTTACAAACGCACTCAAAACTGCAGTTTTTTGAATGAAAACATGGTATAAAAGCCATTGAAATTGTAATAATATTTCAAACCTATCGACGACCATGATACCCCATTCCATGCTTCTCATCATGTTTGAAACGAGTTGTAAAATCGGGCTTTTCCATCTCTATAGGATTTGCATTTAGCTCTGGTTCGCCCATCCACTCTACTATCTTATCCACCCATAGAGCAGCACCCTGACGTGTCGGATGAACACCGTCTGCACGAGAAGCTACGACAGAACTACTGTCAAAGAATCGACCTTCACCCGTACAATCACGGATTACATCAACGATTGTTCTATCCTTAATCTTCTTCCAAGGGAGAGGACCTACCCATACATATGGGATATTACCAACACGACTCAGAATCGTTTGGATTGCAGTTTCACGTCTACTATAATCTTTATAACCTAAATCATTGGTACCTAAGCTAATAATTATATACGTAGGACGTACTCTTTCAATCTGATATTGAAGGTCTGAAGCTATCGCCCAATCACGTGTTGTACTACCATACCATACGATAGAATGAAACTTAAAACCATTTTTCACCGCATAATCATTGAATCGAGAGCCAAGACCATCAGCCATAGAATCACCAATAAGTAATACTACTTGGTCACGACTTTCTGCTACCTGTGACACATGAGTTGTCGAGGTAGGCAGCGGTTCTATTGCCATCTCTTCTACAGAAGCTGAGGCTGTTTGAGATTTAGCTGCTACTGGCATTACATCTGGCTCTACAGATTTAGCCGGTTCAACATCATGCTCGTTTATTCCATTAGCATCCTGCGCCGAAACAGCAGGTGACAAGAGGAAAAGAAATAGTAATACTATAAAACACTTTATTG
>CAUVDL010000048.1:0-17860 GCA_963550695.1 uncultured Prevotella sp.
GGCGTTAGTTGCATGCCAACTAACGCCCTTTTAGACCTCAATTAACGCCCAATTGAAACGCAATTAAGCGTCTTTTATTTTTGAAGATGTGAATTTGTTTTACAAAATTCCATTTTACAAGGTACCACCACTATGATATACTCTCTATCAAAAGCCATATATTAAGTAAGGTGACAATACCCGCCAATGAATAGAGAAAGAACATATTCAACTTACTATTGGCATATTTACCCATCACTCGCTTAGAAGAAGTCAGACCCACTTGCAAGAAAATAGTGAAAGGAAGTTGAACTGATAAGAACATCTGAGAGATAATTAGTCCCTTGAATGGATCACCAATAAAGAAAATCAGCAGAAGAGCAATACCCAATGAGAGTACAATTCCGACAATAGAGTGTGTATCTTTCGCATTATATGACTCACCAAAAAATCCAGAAAAAATACTACCCGCAGCCATTCCACTGGTAATCGTACTTGAAATGCCAGCTAAAAGCAAAGCAATTGCAAATATATTCGCTGCATTATTACCCAACAGCGGTTGTAACATTGCTTGCGCCTGAGATAGCTCATCTACATGTTGACCATGAGAGAAGAACGTACTTGCTGCCAAAAGAATCATCGCAGAGTTAATAGCCCAACCCACAATCATTGAGAAAAGGGTATCAACAAACTCATACTTCAACATGTGCTGGATACGCTCGTCACCCTCCAAATGAATCTCACGGCTCTGTACAATCTCTGAGTGAAGAAAAAGATTATGAGGCATCACAACTGCACCTAACACGCTCATGATAATCAGGAGAGATCCTTGTGGGACTGTTGGAACAAATGCTCCCTCAATAGCTGCAGGCCAATGAATGTCAACAAGAAAGAGTTCATAGACAAACGAAAGACCTATCATTGACACAAAGCCAATAATAGCACGCTCCATCTTCTTATAGCTATTCGTAAACAGCATAATCAACACGGCTACAGTTGTTAAGACAGAACCTGTTGGAATACTTATACCAAAGAGCATTTGTAGCGCAATCGCACCACCTAAAATCTCAGCTAAAGAGGTAGAGATGCTGGCAAGAATAGCACTCAAAATAATGGGACGACCTATCCATTTCGGGGCATATTTAATAGCTGCCTCACTGAGACAGAGTCCTGTCACAATCCCAAGATGTGCAACATTATGCTGTAAAGCTATAAGCATAATCGTTGATAAAGTTACTACCCACAACAATGCATAGCCATAATCAGAACCAGCAGCAAAGTTACTTGCCCAGTTGCCTGGGTCAATAAAACCTACGGTCACCAATAAACCGGGACCAATAAACTTAAATATATCTAAGGCACCCAGTACACGTGGATGATCCTTACGTCGTAGTTCTTTTAATATATTCTTCATTTTGATTAAGTTTTATGCAAAGTTACAATATCTATACGACAAACTACAAGATAATAAGGAAATATTGAAAAAAATACAAACAAGTAGGTAGGTGGATTTAAGGAAAGTTTGTTTCAAACTAAATGTATAATCTTACCATATACAATTCTCGATCTAAATGAATAATAAAATAGTAGTAATAAGCGTTAAAATACACTTTGAATAGTCACAATTACACCTAAGTATAAAATAGAGAACCGCTTAAAAGAAATATAAAGAAAAATATAAGATTATATTTAAGAAACCTAAAACAAATAAACAAAATACTGTAAACAAAATTACAAGACGAAAAAGTTACTAAAAACAAAAATGCCCTACGCTTCACAGCGATGGGCATTCAATCTCAATAGGTATTAGTTTCTTTAAGGTAAAAAGATTGTATTCAGGATAACGTTTGCAAAGGTAAAGCATAATTTTTATATGTGCAAACTTTTATGCAACTTTTTTATTAATAATAAAACAATTGTTATAACACATATAACGACCGCAAGCTAATTATCATATTCACTTTTATTAAACACCTAAAAAAGATAAAGAAAATTAGTTTTATTTCGTCATAGAAAACACATAAAACATTACAAGACATTACTATGCCAGTGCATCACAAGACTAATTTCAAATTACATAAAAGAATATAGATTTTTATTTGTAACAAAGTGCATCATAAACAAGAAAAAATGAGTAACTTTGCAGCATAATAATAAATAGTAAAATATGACTACGATAGAGAACAACACCAATGAGGAGAAGCGTAGCTTGAGTTTCGTTGAACAACTGGTAGAGGAAGACCTCGCAAAGGGCAAAAACGGAGGACGTATTCAGACACGTTTCCCGCCAGAGCCAAACGGCTATCTTCATATTGGTCATGCAAAAGCTATTTGCATGGACTTTGGTGTAGCAGAAAACTATAAGGGTATTTGTAATCTCCGTTTTGATGATACAAACCCAAACAAGGAGAATAATGAATATGTAGAGAATATCCTTCATGATATTAGCTGGCTTGGCTTCAAATGGGGTAACATTTATTATGCAAGTGATTACTTCGAGAAGTTGTGGGACTTTGCTGTTTGGATGATTAAGAAGGGCTTAGCGTATGTTGATGAGCAGACTTCTGAGCAGATTGCGACACAGAAAGGTACGCCAACAACCCCTGGTACAGCATCACCATACCGTGACCGCCCTATAGAAGAGAGCCTTGCTCTGTTTGAGCAGATGAACACACCAGAGGCTGTTGAAGGAAGTATGGTACTTCGTGCGAAGCTCGATATGGCTAATCCTAACATGCACTTCCGTGATCCAATCATATATCGAATCATTCAGATTCCACACCATCGTACAGGTACTAAGTGGCATTGTTATCCAATGTATGACTTTGCACATGGACAGAGCGATTACTTTGAGGGTGTTACCCACTCTATCTGTACACTTGAGTTCGTTCCTCACCGTCCTCTCTATGATAAGTTTATTGACTTCTTAAAAGAAAGTGATGGCACCGATGACAACCTGGCTGATAACCGTCCACGACAGATTGAATTCAACCGCTTGAATCTTACTTATACAGTAATGTCAAAGCGTAAACTTCATACATTGGTTGATGAGCATCACGTCAAGGGATGGGATGATCCACGAATGCCAACACTCTGTGGTATGCGTCGTCGTGGTTATTCTCCAGAGTCTATTCGTAACTTCATCGACTCTATTGGCTATACTAAGTTCGATGCACTCAATGATGTAGCATTGTTGGAAGCTGCTGTACGTGATGACTTGAACAAGAAGGCAACACGTGTTAGTGCAGTTCTCGACCCTGTAAAGCTTGTTATTACCAACTATCCAGAAGGAAAGACAGAGGAGATGGAGGCTATTAACAACCCAGAAAATGAGGCAGATGGCTCACATACAATCACCTTCTCAAAGAATCTTTGGATTGAACGCGCTGACTTTATGGAGGATGCTCCAAAGAAATTCTTCCGTATGTCTCCAGGTAAGGAAGTGAGATTGAAGAACGCTTACATCGTTAAGTGTACTGGCTGTACTAAGGATGCAGATGGCAATATCATTGAGATTCAAGCAGAATATGATGCTGACAGCAAGAGTGGTATGCAAGGTGCTGACCGTAAGGTGAAGGGTACTCTCCACTGGGTTAGTGCTGACCACTGCTTAAAGGCAGAGATACGTGAGTACGACCGCTTGTTCAACGTTGAGAATCCTACTGCTGACGAGCGTGATTTCCGTGAGCTTCTCAACCCAGAGAGCCTAACTGTACGCACAGAGTGCTACGTTGAACAGTATCTCTCTGAGAAGAAACCAGGTGATTACTTGCAGTTCCAACGTACTGGTTATTTCATGCTTGACCCAGACACAACTGCTGACCACCTCGTGTTCAACAAGACTGTTGGCTTGAAGGATACTTGGGCTAAGAAGGCCAAAGCATAACTAAAGTAAAGTAAGATTTGGATATATATTATCAAAGTGATAAATTCAAGCAGTTGCTTCGTCGGTACGAAGAACTGCAAAAAAACAACATCAGCGAGTTCCTCGACCCTGAGGAACTGACTGATGTTGCTGAATATTACCACTATATTGGTGAGGATAACAAGGCTTTAGAGGCTGTAGACTATGCTATTCACATGTATCCGACAGCCACTATTCCACTTTCTTTCAAGGCACGTTTGGCACTATTCTGCAACGATGACCTACAACTTGCTGACGAGATTGCAGAGATGATTGTCGATAAGACTGATTTAGATTATCTCTATCTCAAGGCTGAAATTATGATTGTTGACAACAAGGCTGCAGAAGCAGATGAATTCCTTCAAAGCCAGTACAACAAGATTATTTCACAAGAAGATCGTGAGGATTACGTCCTTGATGTTGCTGCCCTCTTTTCTGATTATGAGGAAACAGCATATGTAGAGAAGTGGTTAAGCCGCTCAACAAAGACAGAAGATAACGATTATAAGGAACTTCGTGCACGTGTTCTTAAATGCCGTGGAAAATATAAAGAGAGTGAATCCATTCTTAATGAGTTACTCGATGCCAACCCTTATTCAGGTCCTTATTGGAATCAGTTAGCGCAGAATCAACTTTTAAGGAATGATATTAAGGATTCTATCACGTCAAGTGAATACTCCATCGCCATCAACCCTGACGATGAAGAAGCTATTCTCAACAAGGCTAACGGACTCTTTACACTTGGAAATTATGAGGAATCTCTGAAATACTACGAGCGTTATAAGAAACTCTGTCATAATCAAGATACAACTGTCGTTGATGTTACTATCGGACATATACATCTCATGCACGGCAATGCTTCAGAAGCGCAACGATATTATCATTTAGCATTAGCAGAAACAAAGTGTAAGAGTTTGACTCTCATTCACATTGGTATTTCGACCTTTGACAATGGATATGTCGAATATGCTTATAATATCTTTAGTACGTTATTGCCTGAAATGGATGACGACTGGGACATTGGTTTTGCATACCTCGCACGCTGCTGTTATGAATTAAAGCTAAAAAAGGAGTTCAATATATACTTGCGAGAAGCCGTTGAAAGAAATCCAGAGGAGAGTATAGAGATACTATCAGACCTCTATCCAGAAGGAACAAGCCCACAAGACTATCCCAATATTCGTATTTTATAACAAACAGAATTATAATTAATAACATATCATTATGAGTTTTATCACATCCATGCTCGGACACCTCAACTATGGCACCATCTTTATTTTGATGCTTCTTGAAAGTACGGTTATCCCTGTACCATCAGAATTAGTTGTTGCCCCAGCTGCCTATCATGCTGCCGCAGGCAACCTTGATATATGGTTGGTAATTCTTTTCTCCACTTTAGGAGCAGACGTTGGTGCAACTATAAACTATCTTGCAGGATGGTATCTTGGTCGCCCTATCATCTACAAGTTTGCCAATAGTAAATGGGGACACTTGTGTTTGTTGAATCAAGAAAAGGTCGAAAAGAGCGAACGATACTTCGATGAGCATGGGATGGTGGCTACAATCACTGGCCGTCTCTTGCCAGGTATTCGCCATCTTATCTCCATTCCAGCAGGATTAGCAAAGATGAGCTATTGGAAGTTCTTGCTTTATACTACTATAGGTGCAGCCTCATGGCACACTATTCTTGCACTTTTAGGACATTATTTACACTCTTTTGTACCAGAAGATCAGCTCCAAGAGAAGATTTTAGAGTATGGAGAGTATATTAAGTTTGGTCTTATCTTCTTAGTTATTGTTGCTTGTTTTTACTTCCTTATTAAGTGGTATGTAAAGAAAAAGAAGAACAACAAGAACCATTCACAGCAGGTATAACCCTATATAATAATATTTCTACCAAAACACTTTTTTATGACTTCAAACAAGAAATACATAGAAGATATAGCTAACGAGCAGCTTCTTTCAGATAAAGAAGAGCAGGAGTTAGCTGAGAAGATAAAGGTTGGCGACGTAAGAGCCTTGGAAAAGTTGACCAAGGCTAACTTGAAGTTTGTTATTTCATTGGCTCATCAATACCGTAACCGCGGGCTGGATGAAGACGACCTTATCAGTGAGGGAAATATTGGTATGATGTATGCCGCACAGAAGTTTGATGGTTCAAAAGGTGTACGCTTTGTTGTCTTTGCAGCTCCTTACATCCGTAAAGCTATGGAGGAGGCTATCAAGGAACAAGCAACACTCTATAAACTTCCTAAGAACGAGACAAGTAGATTTGAACAGAAGCGCTCACAAGCTATCTCTATTGATCAGCCTGTACCTGTCGGTAGTAACAATAACTTCACACTTCAGCATATCCTTGAGAATGAGAATGCCAAGTATGCTGACGAACATCTTAACCAAGAAATCCTCAGTAATGAAATCCAAAAAGGATTGGATGTACTTGATAAACGTGAGAAACGAATCATCACTTACATCTATGGCTTAACAGGAACACACTATACGATGGCTGAGATTGCGGAGGACATGGGATTAAAACGCGAACGTGTACGCCAAATTCGAGACAAGGCTTTGCGCAAACTTCATAAGAAGATGAAATAAAAGTAGCACAAAGCAGAATGGTATTCATCGAATAATAATCGTACAAAACCAGTCACGAAGAACACCACCATATTGATCTTGGCTGTCAGCACAAAGTACTATAACTTGGCTCCCGTCTGCAAGGCGGGGGCCAAGACACATTCCCTCATAATTAGCAAGATTCTGACGAAGCAGCCCCAATGAGGTTTTCCACGTCGCAATCAAACTCTTCTGCATATACGGACTATCCTTATCAAGTGCTTTTTCTTGATTTATAGTCATAGACTTCTTAGGGTCAACACAATAAACCTTATTCTCTACAAACGAACCAATTTTACTTGAGGTTACCACGAATTCACGCTCCAAAACAAGCAACTTTCCATCATTTAAGGCTGCCAATGCTGATACTCCCATTGCATAATTAGACACTGAAGGATGACTCTCCGCTGCATCCATCAAATAAGCATACTGTTCTTGAGGAATAAAAGAGTCGTCAAAACTCTGAAAACGAAGCCGATTCTTCACTTGATTCGTTGCATTAGCTTGTTGCCCATCTGGCTTCAATGTACTTTCAGAAGTTGTCCAAAAACGATGCGTCTGAGCATTGTAAGTTAATGCTTCAAGGCCATAAGCTGGTGTAGCCGTACTGAAAACAGAAGGTATAGTTAGCTCCCTACCCGTCAGTTTACCATTCATGTCATATTCTAAGATTCTATTATCTGCCTCACGGGATATTAACAATGTGCTGTCCTTAGGGAAAAAGGCTATGCCTTCTTCATCTTTGTTCATCTCACCCGATGATTGGAACCCATCATTCACAACATCTTTAATATCCCCACTAACAGTATCTATCTGTATACGAAAGCGAAAAAAGCCACTTTCAGACGACTTGTCAGAAACTACGGCATAGCGATCACCACCCAACCATGTCAATCCACTATAGTTTCCTTTAGGAACTGTACGCTGAAAGTAATGCTGCGGATTAAGTCTGACAAGCTGTTGAGCTTGTGCAAAAAGAGTAAATGAAAAACAGAAAACAAGAAATAAAATATAATTGATTTTTAGTTTCATAACCATAAATATTTGGTCTTAAGACGTCTAACAAACACTTCCTTACGCCTTAATCAATAAGGTTTTATTACCTAAGATAGAATCTATAAACAACCATCCCATCCTTGTTACGGTATGTGCGAAGACTCAGCACAAGGTGTGCGAAGCCTAAACACCAATGGTGCGGAGGCCTAACACCACAGAATAGAACCACAGAATGAAAACAATAAGTTGATCAACTCAATCAAACAACAGCCTTCTAAATAGTTAAACTTTCTATAAGAATATTCCACATTAAGCTCTTGTTATAAAAGAGATATGCGTAGGTCCCATTTATAAAACAAGTACCTACGCAAGCTATTAATTTACGAATTTAATTAGAATAAGCCTATCCTTCTCCTGTAAACTGCTTCAAACGCTGCTCTTCAGAAAGACGACAAATCAACAATTTACCATCTTGTTCAGCTACAATATAGCCATCAAGTCCTTGGATAACAACCTTACGCTCTTCTGTTGTATGAACAATACAGTTCTTGCTATCAAACAGATGAACATCATTACCAATAACAGCATTTCCATAAATATCATGCTGTGTCTGAGCAAGCAACGAGCCCCAAGTTCCTAAATCACTCCATCCAAAGTCTGCAGGACATACAAATATCTCTTCAGCTTTTTCCATAATAGCATAATCGACAGAGATATTCTCACATTCTGGATATACCTCATCTATCACGCGCTGTTCATCAGCTGTATCCAGAACATCCATGATACGCTCGAAAATTCTTGCTATACTTGGCTGATAAATACGGAAAGCATTAACAATAGTAGAGGCACTCCAAATGAATATTCCTGCATTCCAGAAGAAGTTATTCTGCTTGATATATTGCTCAGCTGTTGGTAAATCAGGCTTCTCACGGAACTGATCAACACGATAAATCTCACGATTACGCGCAGAAGCTGTTGAAAGATCGGCTTGTATATAGCCATAACCCGTTTCTGGACGTGTTGGTTTCATACCCAAAGTAACAACAGCATCAGTCTCTGCGGTAAACTTCAAGCAGTTAGTGATTACACGCTTAAACTCTGCTTCATTGGTTACAATATGATCACTTGGTGACACCACAATGTTAGCCTTTGGGTTCTCTTTCTTAATACGCCAACTCACGTATGCAATACAAGGTGCTGTATTGCGACGACAAGGCTCGCTCAATATATGATTCAAAGGTATCTCTGGAAGCTGTTCATGAACCAAAGAAACATACTTCTGATTCGTTACAACCCATACATTATCTGAAGGAACAACACCTGCAAAACGATTATACGTCAACTGAATGAGCGTTCTACCTACTCCTAAAACATCAATAAACTGTTTAGGAGTTTCCGCAGTACTCATTGGCCAAAATCGACTGCCAACTCCACCTGCCATAATGACAAGATGATTATCTGTTTGCGCCATAACTATTTATCAAAAAATTAATATGAGTGCAAATATACAAATAAAAATGAATAACGACAATTAATAATGTGGCTTTTTCGTTTTTAGTGGTGTTAACCAAGAAGAACTAAGAAAAGAAGCTATAAAATCAAAAATCAAATAAGCTCAGACTTTGATCTTCAGCAGGCTTTTCTTTAGGGGTTTCGACCTCGTCATGAAACTGAAGAATAAGTTGTTGAGTCAATTGATTACTCTCATTAAGTCGATAAACTCCTTTCCTACTCTTTTCTATAAGAGAGTTAACAGACTTACTATTCTTCAAGAGGTACAACTGTACATACTTATGTACATCTTCTTGATTAAGTGAATTGAAAAGAGAATTACAAGCATTAAAAACATGACGGGAGATTTTCTGTACAGAAAGTCCCTCGCTACCTGCCTCAGCAAGAACCCTTAATATTTCTTTGTCGTATTGCATACAAAAAAGGGAGCCTATACCTTTATCATACAGACTCCCCTCCTGTGTTATAATGATTACTCTAATTAAGCAAGAGCAACCTTGCCGTCTTCACCTTTAACTTTACCCTCCTTGAAGAGCCAGCCAATGCCAAGATAAACCTCCTCAGTGCTAATCTTAGCAGCCTTAGCAATCTCAGCAACTGTTAAAGCCTTAGCCTCAGCAGCAAGAGCATTGTAAACATCGCCAGCCTTAAAACCGACATTCTCTGCATTAATAGCTACAACTACCTTCTTAGCAGGAGCCTTCTTTGCTGCTTTTGGAGCAGACTTTACATCTTTCTTTTCTGTCATAGTTCTATACAATTAAAGTCTCGTTCAAGCAATCAAATAATTATTTATATTTTTTACTAAAATAAAGTAAACATACAAAGAGCGTTATATCTCTTTTATCGAATACTATTTATTTGTTGCAAAAGTACATCAAATTATCCAAAGTATCAAATACTTACGACGGAAAGTAACAGAGAATGAATGCTTTAACTCCTTCTGTAATAATTTATTGACATAAGTCAACCAAAAAGAGTATTATGCCTTCAAATCTAATTTGATTTCCAACTCGTCCAATTGCTTCTGATCGATAAACGAAGGAGCATCCAACATGACATCACGTCCACTATTATTCTTAGGGAATGCGATACAGTCACGAATTGAATCGAGACCAGCCATAATGCTAACAAAGCGATCAAGACCAAAGGCAAGACCTGCATGAGGTGGAGCACCATACTTGAAAGCATTCATCAAGAAGCCAAACTGTGCCTTAGCACTCTCTGGTGTGAAGCCGAGAACCTCAAACATCTTCTCCTGCAACTGAGTATCGTGAATACGAAGTGAGCCACCACCAACTTCGATACCATTGCATACAAAGTCGTATGCCTTTGCTCGTACCTGCTCTGGATGCTCATCCAACAACTTGATATCATCAGGATTAGGCATTGTAAATGGATGATGAGTAGCCATCAAACGCTGCTCTTCATCACTCCATTCGAACAATGGGAAGTCAACAATCCAAAGACACTTAAAGACGTTCTTATCACGAAGTCCTAAACGATCACCCATCTCAAGACGCAAAGAACAGAGTTGAACTTGTGTCTTTCTAACATTATTACCAGAAAGAATCAACACAAGATCGCCATCCTTAGCACCTGTTGTTTCCTTAACTTTCAACAACTGTTCCTCTGTATAGAACTTATCGATAGAACTCTTAATAGTACCATCTGCATTGTACTTAATGAATACAAGTCCCTGAGCACCTACCTGAGGACGCTTTACAAAGTCAGTCAACTCATTGAGTTGCTTGCGGCTGTAATCAGCACAACCAGGAACAACAATACCACCAATATAAGCAGCCTCGTCAAAAACAGAGAAAGAACCAGTACCCTTTAAGTCGTCCATCAACTCTACGAACTCCATGCCAAAGCGCAAGTCTGGTTTATCAGAACCATAACGCTTCATTGCATCATGCCACTTCATCTGCTCCAACTTCGGAAGCTCTACACCACGAATCTCACGGAAGAGATGACGTGCCATCTCCTCGAACAGATTGATAACATCATCCTGATCAACAAATGACATCTCACAGTCTATCTGTGTAAACTCTGGCTGACGGTCGGCACGTAAGTCCTCATCACGGAAACACTTAGCAATCTGGAAGTAGCGATCAAAACCAGCAACCATCAACAACTGCTTCAATGTCTGTGGACTCTGTGGCAGTGCATAGAACTGACCTGGGTTCATACGTGATGGTACAACGAAATCACGTGCACCCTCTGGTGTTGAACCAATGAGGATAGGAGTTTCAACTTCCATAAACTGTGCAGAGTCGAGGAAGTTACGAATAAGGATCGTCATGCGGTGACGTAATTCCATATTCTTACGTACAGCCTCACGACGAAGGTCTAAATAGCGATATTTCATACGGAGGTCATCACCACCGTCTGTATTATCTTCAATTGTGAAAGGAGGAGTTTCTGAGCTACTAAGCACCTTCAATTCCTTAGCAATAATCTCTATATCACCTGTTGGAATCTTGCTATTCTTACTCTGACGCTCATTGACAACACCCTTAACTTGGATACAATATTCACGTCCTAACTTGTTAGCTTCGCCACAAAGGTCTGCATTATCGGCCTCATTGAAAACTAACTGGGTAATACCATAGCGGTCACGGAGATCGACAAAAGTCATACCTCCCATTTTACGTGCGCGCTGTACCCATCCAGCGAGGGTTACTTCTTTGCCTGCATCCGAAAGGCGCAGCTCTCCACAAGTATTTGTTCTATACATACCTTACTATATGTTTATTATATTTTGCTTCTGCAATTAACAAAAAGGAAAATCAACTTCCAATTGTTAGGTTTAAATAATCTCCTGCAAAGATACGAACTTTAAATTAAAAATGGGAAACACCTTATAAAAATATAAAGAAAGTTCTACACCTTTTATTGTTAAGACAATAGGCAGAAATGAGTTAAAATAACGATATCTCCTTAATTATTGTGAATTTTTAGTGAAACTATAAACTTTCTGATTACTTTTGCATCGAACTTAATAAATATCAATTAAATAAAGACGACATGAAAAAGTTCTTATTAATGACAGTGATGTTAGTTTTCGGACTGACATTCGCAGTAGCACAAAATCAGGCAGAAATTAAATTTGATAAGGTAACTTACGACTTCGGTACTTTCTCTGACGACAATCCAGTGCACAAAACAACATTCACATTTACAAATGTTGGTAAAGCTCCATTGGTGATTAATCAGATTGTTGCAAGTTGTGGTTGTACCATTCCTAACTATGACAAGAAACCAGTTGCACCAGGTCAGAAAGGTACGATTGACGTGACTTATAACGGAACTGGTAAGTTCCCTGGACACTTCAAGAAGAGTATTACCGTACGTACAAATGGAAAAGTTGAAATGACCCGTCTGTATATAGAAGGTGTCATGACTGGCAAGTAAATCCATAAATAAAACAATAAAGCCAGCTTTTACGTATCTGTAAAAGCTGGCTTTATTGTTTTATAAGCACTCCACACTCGAATACTTTGTAATAAAAATTCAACAAACCGATTTTTACTGATGCTTAATTACATCCGAATTAAGCATAAATTGGCTTTTAAAAGATGCCCTTTTGAAGTCTAACTAACGCCCTTTTGAACTCTTACTAAGCACCTCTTCAAAAGCAACTTTACAACAGATTGATATTCCGATAGTTACAAAACCAATAAAAAGGATATGTTTTAAGGTTTTTAAAAGCAAATAGCTCAATTTATTGTAAAGTATTTTCACATATTATTCTTCATCTGGTGTATGAAGAATAATACTTGTTGCACCAATCGTAAAGAGGGTACCGCCTTCAATAACACGACGCTCACGATCACCAAGAATAACATTGTCAACGAACGTACCAGTATAAGAAGGACCATCACGCAATACATATTGCAACTTTCCTTGCTTATTCTTGCTAACAGTAATAGAGCAGTGCGTCATATCAACACTTGGGTCAACCGTCTCAATCGGACAGTTAATTGGATTCCCCTTCATATACCGTCCAATAACATTTTCACCCATCTGTAGAGGAATTACTTGGCGGAAATGAAACACATTCTCAATCACGTGAAGAGAGCCATACATATTCTCTGCCTCTTCATCTACCGGAGCATCGTTTTCCTCTTTTTGTGTCTTGCGAAGTTTAGAAACACCTATACGGATTCCAAACTCCTTACTACACTGAGGACATTGGAATACAAGACGTTGCCCCGACTTATATTTTGTTTCATCGAAAGTTATAAAATTATCACACTTCGGACATCTTACACGCTTCATATAATAAAAGTATTTTAATAAAAATGCCCCTCACCTCAGACGAGGATAAAGAGGCTCTCATGGAGTAACAAATAAGGCTAAACATACACAAACTATGAAAAGCCATTGCTCTTAACTTTATTGTATTGGGTTCTATACGCAAAAAAATAAACGAGTCATATCCTTTGCAGGCATTAGAGTCAGTCTTACTTTCCTACCTCTATCACCCAAGCTTCCTTAAATTCAGTAGTTTTATTGATAAGCTTCATCTTTTCATAAGCTTCTTTCTGGCTTGAAAAATAGCCATAAAGAACCTTTATGCTTTCAGAACCCTCATAAACACGAGCATCAGTAAGTCCACTCTTCTGCAATTTATGTACAAAAGCACGTGCATTACTTTCTGTTACGTGACTTGCCATAACAATTGCCCAATAATGAGAAGAAATAGTAGGAGCTGTCTGCTGAGACTTTACACCTAACAGTTGATTGGTAGGTGTTAATGTATTAAGTTGCTTAGTAGCATTCGAGGTATCGTCAGAATCAAAGATGTTATAAAGTACTCCGCTCTTAATTTGCTGCTTATCGCTTACACCCTTACGATTAGAACCTGGGAAAGCAACAAGGAAGACCGCAGTAAGGAAGACTGCAGCAGCAGCTACATTACGCACTGCACGCATACTGATACTAAGGCGTTTGTTTTCCGTATCAGAGTCGTCAACAAAAACAACGCCCTGCTTTTGTGTCTTAACCTCAATCGTTGTAGGTGCAGACTGCTTCTCAGCAATAAACTTTGTGAAGTTAAAGCTACTCAAACCATAATATAATGGCGTAAGAATTCCACTTTCAAAAGGTTCGAATTCTAAGTTACCATCGTTGTTTCTCGAAAGACTTCCAAGATCATTTAGTTCAAATAAGCCCTCTTCATCTAATGTTTGATAAATCTCATCAACCTCTTTTTCTATCTGTGTTAAAGCCTCTGGATAACTTAATTCATAAGCATCAACATAAGATTGCACCAACAAAGAGTCGTTCATTTTAAGCTGTGCATTAAAGCCAAGCGTACGATAAGGTGGCAGAAACAAGCTATCCTGCTCATCATATCTTGCTGAAACATGATGGGCTACAAAGCCACCTAAGCCTGGGACAATGACACAGTCATTCTCCAACAGAAGTATCTCTATATGTCGGTCGAGTTTTATCACGTTTGCAAAATTAAATAATTTATTTGGAAGTGGCAAGTCCCCAACGTTAAATTCTTATTTGAATAATGAAAAAGGGAATAATCCTTCCAGTAATCGATAAAACTTCTTATCTTTGCAATAAGAACTAAAAATTAAATTTATGGAGTTTATCAAGACAGAAATTGATGGTGTTTGGATTATCGAGCCTAAAGTATTCAATGACGGAAGAGGCTATTTCTTCGAGTCTTTCAAGCAGGCTGAATTCGATAAACACATTGGTTATCACGTTGATTTCATACAGGACAACGAGTCTAAATCAAGCTATGGTGTTTTGCGTGGACTACATTACCAAGAAGGCGACACCTCACAGGCTAAGTTAGTGCGAGTCATCAAGGGCAAGGTAGTTGACGTTGCTGTTGACCTTCGCAAAAGTTCACCTACATTCGGAAAGTATGTTATGGTTGAGCTGTCTGACGAAAACAAGCGTCAGTTCTTCGTACCACGTGGCTTCGCACATGGCTTCCTTGTTCTTTCTGACGAGGCTATCTTTACTTATAAGGTAGATAATGTCTACTCTCCACAGACAGAGGCGAGCCTTCGCTGGAATGATGAGTCTGTTGGTGTTAAGTGGCCTATCGACGTGAGGGGTGTCGTACTTTCAGACAAAGACCTTAATAAGGGACTGTCTTTGAAGGACGTAAAAGTCTTTGAATAAACAAAAGATATATTTTCAAAATAGGATGCCTTAAAGTAGCATCCAGCATAAAACATTTAATTACGGACGAACTATCGAAGCGTTCGACTATGTATCAGTAAAGATGAAACAGAAGTTATTTGTCTGCATATTAACGTTACTGGTTCTTTTAACGGCTTGCCGCAATCGTGGAGCTGATTATCAACAGCAACACGAGGACAAGCAAGCAAAAGAGATGTTACAGGGCTTATGGACCAATGGAGAGAACAGTGACCCTGCTATGTTGGTAAAGGGAGATAGCATCTTCTACCCTGACTCAGCAAGTATGCCTGTACGCTTCTGGGTTTATCAAGATACACTCTACCTGCAAGGTCAAAACATTCATGGCTATAAAATAGAAAAGCAGGCGGCACACCTACTAAAATTTGCCAACCAAAATGGCGATGAAGTAAAGTTAATAAAGAGTAATGACAAAGCCCTCTATTCAGCCTTTAACTATCATGTATATGCTATGAACACCTTCTTGGAGCAATCACAAGATACCGTTATCCGTACAGACTTAGGCTATTTCCAGAGTAAAGTTCATGTACAAACGACCTCTGACAAGGTGGTTAAGTCGACTTATAACGATAACGGAATTGAAGTTGACAATATCTATCTTGATAATGTTGCATCATTGAGATTGTACAATCATGGTACACCAGTCTTTGCACATGACTTCCGCAAGCAGGAGTTCCAGTCGCTTGTCCCTAAAAGTTTCCTCTCTCGCAGCATTCTGCGTAAGATGTATTTTACACATGCTGATGCCAAAGCACTCTACTACTATGTTATTATCGGAATCCCTGATGCCGACACAACATACGTTATCGAACTGAGAGTGACACCTGACGGAAGAATGAGTAAGAAGTTAAGGTAATATTGGTTATCACTGACAGTTAATCAAAAGAAAAACAAATACATATCCGCACTTAGTTACTTTTGTGATTAAGTGCGGCTTTTTATATAACCTACATTAAACAGAAAAGAAAAACTACACCAAATAAAAGTCTATTTATCATACGCTTACGTCCTCCTATGCACATAGAAACTCATACTAATCAGATAACTTTTGCATACTTCTCGACGATAAGTTACCTTTATCCTTACCATAAACTTG
This sequence comes from uncultured Prevotella sp., assembly GCA_963550695.1. Classification (GTDB taxonomy): domain Bacteria; phylum Bacteroidota; class Bacteroidia; order Bacteroidales; family Bacteroidaceae; genus Prevotella. The sequence goes on from CAUVDL010000048.1 coordinate 16,302, forward strand.
TGTGGTGCTAAGCCTCCGCACGTATGGTGTTAAGCCTCCGCACCACATGTGCGGAGCACCCGCACAATAAGAGAAAGATGTATATAAGTTCGTCTATTACTATCTATTTCGCACGAATATACTGATAAAAAGACATGTACATGGTATGTTTACCATAAGTTACTCAGATTTTATCAAGAATTAGCAACATTCTTCAAAAGTAATTATTATATTTGTATCTGTTTTAATACCTAAAGTATAAGATGCTGGTCTGAAAGCAAACGGATTCTTATCCATACAAAAATGATGGCAGTAAGTGCATCTATACAAGCGTTAATAGCTGGTGAGGCCGTTGCAGGCTCAAGGATAAGCAGTAGACTACTGACAGAACTTATTCAAGAAGGTCTATTGCAAATCATTATACATGGGTCGAGAAAATCGTATCGTGCCAACAATATCGAAGCATTAAAAAGGTTTCTTATTGATAAAGATGAGAACTATCGGATATTAGATGTCGGTAATTCTGAGTCAAGAAGTTCAATGGCAAGCGAGACAGGAAACTCTAAACTCGTGACTATACGTTCGTGTCCTGGATTCCCAGTGAACACGTATGAGTCGATTGAATGTCGATTGAATAAAGCTCCATTTACCATCAATCCACAAGAAGGATGTTTCTTTTTTGTATCTGATTGGAAAACATTTACGATTCCAGACAACGTGATTATCATTGGAATTGAGAATATGGAGAATTTCAGAAAAGTACGTCAACAAAGGGACTTGTTTAATGAGTATCTACATAAACATGGACTTTCACAAAAGGTATTGTTCGTCTCACGCTATCCACAATCAACCGATCTTAGAGAATGGCTGGCATCTATCCCCAATCCATATATCCACTTTGGCGACTTTGATCTGGCTGGTATCCATATATTCCTGTCTGAGTTTCAGAAGTATTTAGGCACAGAACGAACATCTTTCTTAATCCCAGAAGATATCTCCTCACGGTTAAGATATGGTTCAACAAGACGTTATAACGAACAATATGCTCGTTATAAGGATATTAAATCAGACAGAATAGAGATCCAACAATTAATAAATCTCATTCATCATGAGCGTAAGGGCTATGACCAAGAGGGTTACATTTCTCAATAATAAGGACTTACGACACAAAGAGAGTAACCTATCCAAAGACCTTACTTACCAATACAGAAGTGCTTAAATATATTTCCAAGCACTTCGTGCGGGGTAATCTGCCCACCTGTTATATCGGCAAGCTGGTGAAGACAGATGCGTAAGTCTTCACTTACAAGGTCACCGCTAAGTCCAAAGTCGAGAGCTTCTATGACGCGTAGAATAGATTCATCAGCATGAGTTAATGCTTCGTAATGGCGCGCAGAAGTAATGATAACACTGTTCTCATTTATCTCTGGAATATCAGCAGCTTCATAAATAGCCTCCTCCAAAGCTGTAATATTTTGCTTTAACTTCGCTGATATAAAGACAGTTGGTAATTCATCATTTAGCAGTTTTCGCTCTGTTTCTTTACTATCTATTTTATTAAAGATAGCTATCAAATGCTT
>CAUVDL010000049.1:0-17735 GCA_963550695.1 uncultured Prevotella sp.
CTGGTGAGAGGTTCAACTCAGTCATATAAGCCTTATCAGCCACCGCCTTATTACGCTCGGCCTTTGCACGTGCAAGCTCCATTTCGGCACGTTTCTCCTGTGTCTGCTTAGCCTGAATGCTTGCTGCAGTCTTGTTCATTTCCTCCAACTGTTCCTTGTTAGGCATAACACGGTCGGTAATGACCTGCTGGATGTCGATGGGGAAGTTTGCCTTTTTTGATAAAGAAGCAACGTATTGGCACATAGATTGCTTGATACGGTCGTCAAACTTAGCAAGCACCTCACGATTACTCATCAAGTCGAATGGTGAACAAGAGGATACATACTCACGTACCTTATTGCGGAAATAAGGTTCAATGAAGTTCTCAAACCAGTTTTCTCCATAGTTTCTCAGCAAGTCAGGGGTCTGCCCTTTCTTCACTTGGATAATCATATACATATTAACATCAAGTGGAGTATTGTCGTTTGAGAGCAAATCATCAAACTGGAACTGCATCTTCTGTGGTAAGATATTAAAGTAGACTGCAGTCGTTGTTGGTGCTATCAGAGTTATTGAATTTACAGGGTCGTCAGCAACACGTGTACTACCAAAGAAGATAGGTTTCATCTTTAACGCTGCTTCTTGGTCGTATGAAGGATTCACAAAAGACAAGAAAGCAAGGCCGATGGCACAAAGAAAAGCTATAAAGGCTACGGGAATCAGTATTTTTTTAGGACTATTCATACCAAAGAAATCTTTAAGATTAAAATTTGAATATTGTTCGCTGGGTCGCTGTGAATCTTTTCTCATATAAGCATAAAGTTATATTACCTATTATAAAAATGGTTCTCTATAATTGCAAAGATAACAAAAAAAATAACACACAACAAATAATAATATACTCAACCTTTACTTTCACAAACTATAAATGCCGTTATTTCGTCTTCTCTCGAACGCATATAACTATATTTCTATCAGATAGTTGATTCCTTTCTTACAATATCTTGCAGAGTAATTAAGCATCAACACCATTGGTGTTCGGCCTCAACACGCATCGTGTTTACCACCAACACCACATGTGCGGAGCACAAACACATTATTAGAAGAGGAAGAAAAAAACTGATTTACATGACTATCATAATTGTAAACCATAAGAAAATAAAGGATGCCTCACAGAAGATATGCTTACTATCCAACCCTATTATCTCTTAAAAACACCATCATCACACAGCAAAGAAATGATAAAGCGAAAGCAATTACCTTTCTAAACGAAATAAAAGATATAAAAGTTGTTAAGAAACTTTGGAACTTTCATCTATTTTATATACCTTTGTTGCAGAATGAAATATAAAACGTTTTGAACGATAGCATACACATTTAATTAAACTTTCGTTACGAAACTACGCGAACAACTTTTGTCCGAATAGAACTACCTATACAATGAGCAGAGTATTAAACAAGGATTACGATGTGATTATCATCGGAGGAGGTATTACAGGCGCAGGCACTGCACGCGACTGTGCTATGCGTGGGCTGCGAGTGCTTCTTGTAGAGAAGTACGACTTCAGCAATGGTGCCACAGGTCGCAATCATGGTCTGCTCCATAGTGGAGCACGCTATGCTGTGACCGACCCAGAGTCAGCCTCTGAGTGTATCAAGGAGAATATGATACTCCGTCGGATTGCTCATCACTGCATAGAGCCAACAGATGGTCTGTTTATTACGCTGCCAGAAGACGACATACAATACCAGAAAACATTCGTAGAGTCCTGCCAGGAAGCAGGTATAAGTGCTTGTATTATTTCACCTGAAGAAGCACGTCGCATAGAGCCATCAGTCAATCCCGACTTGATTGGCGCTGTGCGCGTGCCAGATGCTTCCATTGATCCATTCCACCTAACGACGGCTAACATTCTTGATGCACGTCGTCATGGAGCTGAGATTCTAACCTATCAGCAGGTGGTAGGACTCATTTTAAGTAATGGTCGTGTGGAAGGCGTTCGCCTCCGCAATAATCATACAGGTGAAGAGAACGAAGTTCGCTGTCGCATCGTCATCAATGCAGCAGGTATCTGGGGGCATAATATTGTCAAGATGGCAGGTGTAAGGGTGAATATGTTCCCTGCAAAAGGTACGCTTCTTATCTTCGGTCATCGTGTTAACAACATGGTTATCAATCGTTGTCGTAAGCCTGCTAATGCCGACATTCTCGTCCCAGACGATGCAGTATGTGTCATCGGAACAACGAGTGACCGTGTGCCATACGACACAATAGACAATTTGAAGATTACACAAGAAGAGGTTGATGTGTTGATAAAGGAGGGAGAAAAACTCGCTCCAAGCCTTGCGACAACTCGTATCCTACGTGCTTACGCTGGTGTTCGACCACTTGTTGCTGCCGATAACGACCCGTCAGGGCGCAACATCAGCCGTGGTATCATCTGCTTAGATCATGAGTCAAGAGATGGATTAGCAGGACTTATCACGATTACTGGTGGTAAGATGATGACCTATCGACTCATGGCTGAAATAGCAACTGACTTGGCTTGCAAGAAATTAGGCATAGAAGCTGTTTGCCAAACTGCCAATCATCTGTTGCCTGGAAGCGAAGGGCAAGATGCCGACAGCAAACATCATACGTATTCAACAGCACACAATGCTGCGAAAGGTAGACAAGGTTATCGGGTGCAGGAAATACCCGATCAGAGTACAGAAGACCGCGCCTTAGTTTGTGAATGTGAGGAAGTGAGTGTCGGTGAAGTAAAATATGCAATGGAGAAGTTGCATGTCCACGATCTCCTCAACCTGCGACGCCGTACCCGAGTGGGCATGGGAACCTGCCAAGGAGAACTCTGTGCTTGTCGTGCCGCTGGCGTAATGTGTGACGCCGGAGACGAAGCAGAGAAGACATTAACCGACCTTCACGACTTCATCAATGAACGCTGGAAAGGTATGCAACCCGTTGCTTGGGGCAGTACACTCGACGAAGCACAGCTTACAGCAGCTATCTATCAGGGCTTGTTAGGGTTAAGTAACTGATAACAGACATTGGACAAAAGGAGAAGTTCTTATCAGTCTAAATCATATAGACGTATAAATAGCTCTATAAAGCCCAATGATTCTAAACAATCTATCACAATCAAAAACAATCGACAATGAGATACGATACTATTATAATAGGTGGCGGACTCAGCGGACTCACTGCTGGTATCACACTGGCAAGCGCAGGTAAACGCGTTTGTATTGTGTCAGCAGGTCAAAACAGTCTGCATTTCAATTCGGGTTCGTTCGACTTGCTTGGCTATGATTACAATGGAAAGGTTGTTGAACGACCGTTGGAAGCGATTGCAACACTGAACGATCAGCATCCTTACAAGAAGATTGGAGCTGAGAATATCGGACTCCTTGCCGATAGAGCAAAGGCTTTATTGAATGAAGCTGGCGTAAAGACGATTGGCGACAGTACACAGAATCACTACCGTTTTACCCCATTAGGAACAACAATACCTACATGGTTGACTACGGAAGGATATGCTGTAAGCCAGCAGAAAGACTCCCTCCCTTGGAAAAGCGTTGAACTCTTGAACATTCAAGGTTTCTTAGATTTACCCACAGCGTTCATCGCTGCGAATCTTAAAAAGAATGGCGTAGCTTGTCAGGTGAAGTCTTTTACCACCGAAGAATTGAGCCATGTGAGGAAAAGTCCTACTGAGATGCGTGCCACTAACATTGCTAAAGTACTATCAGACAAGGTTACTTTGCGTAAAGTTGCCGACCGTATCAATGCAATCAGTGGAGAGACAGAAATGCTCTTGTTACCTGCTGTCTTAGGTTTTAGCGACAACGAGAGCCTCAACGAATTAAAAGCAATGGTCAAGAAACCTATTGAGTTTCTCGCAACTCTCCCTCCATCGGTATCAGGTGTACGCACAACTCACCTCTTGAAACAACTCTTCACTCGTTTAGGTGGAACAATATTGGTGGGCGATACAGCCAATAGTGGTATCTTTGAAGGCAACCGCCTTGTATCTATCACAACCGAAAACCTCCCTGATGAGACGCTTTATACAGACAACTTCATCCTCGCTTCGGGTTCATTCATGAGTCACGGACTACAAAGTAATTATCAACATGTATTTGAACCAGTCTTCAACCTTGATGTTGATGCTGGCGAAGTACGAAGCGAATGGACCAAGGATGATGCGTTCGAAGCACAGCCTTATATGGAATATGGTGTGCAGACAGACAAAGACTTCCGCGCTATAAAAGACGGAAAAACTATCAGCAACCTCTTTGTTATCGGTTCCCTCTTAAGCGGACACAATAACATTAAACTCGCTGATGGTACTGGTGTTTCACTCTTGACTGCCCTTCAGGTAGCCGAAACAATAACAGAAAGGAAATAAGGTCATGCCAGAAGGAATACAACTAAAGAATATCAGCGGTAATAACTTGGAACAATGCTTAAAGTGTTCCATCTGTACTGCCTACTGCCCAGTGTCTGCTGTGGAGCCGGAATACCCAGGACCAAAGCATTCAGGACCAGATTTGGAACGCTACCGCCTCAAGGATAAGAAGTTCTTTGACGATGCGTTGAAGATGTGTCTAAACTGTAAACGTTGCGAAGTAGCCTGCCCTTCAGGTGTTCGCATTGCTGATATTATTCAGGCTTCACGTATCAAATACAGCACGCACGGCCCTATCCTACGTGATAGAATGTTGGCAAATACCGACTTTGTGGGGACAATGGCGAACTTAGTTGCACCGATAGTGAACACCACCTTAGGCTTGAAGCCTGTCAAAGCAGTACTCCACAGCGTGATGGGTGTTGACAAACATCGTAGTTTCCCAGCCTATAGCAGTCAGAAGTTTGAGACATGGTTCAAGCGTAACGCAGCCAAAGAGCAAGACAAATATAAGAAACATGTAAGCTACTTCCACGGCTGTTACGTCAATTATAACTTCCCACAGTTGGGTAAAGACCTCGTAAAGATTATGAACGCAGTAGGTTATGGTGTCCATCTGTTGGAGAAAGAGAAATGTTGCGGTGTCGCATTGATTGCCAATGGACTCAGTAATCAAGCGCGCAGACAGGGAGAAGTGAACATCAATTCAATCCGTAAGGCAGCAAAAGAGAACCGAATAGTCCTCACAACAAGTTCTACTTGCACCTTTACCATGCGTGACGAATATGAGCACCTGCTTAATATAAAGGTTGATGATGTCAAAGAGAATATCACACTTGCTACCCGCTTCCTCTATCGCCTGATAGAAAGTGGAGATATAAAACTTGCTTTCCGCAAGGATTTCAAGATGCATGCAGCCTACCATTCAGCCTGCCACATGGAGAAGATGGGCTGGATTATCTACAGTACAGAGCTACTGAAGATGATTCCGGGACTAAAACTTACAATGCTCGACTCCCAATGTTGCGGTATTGCAGGTACTTATGGATTCAAGAAAGAGAACTATGAACGCTCGCAACAGATTGGTTCTGGGCTCTTCAAACAGATAAAGGAAGTTAATCCAGACTACGTTACTACCGACTGCGAAACCTGTAAATGGCAGATTGAAATGTCAACAGGATATGATGTAAAGAACCCTATCTCTATCTTTGCGGAAGCCTTGGATATTGAGGAAACAAGAAAGTTAAACGGTATAGAATAGGCAGATTCTACTGATAACAACGATAAAATAAAAACAAAATAACAACCTAATAAAATACAACCAGCATGGAGAAGAAATTCATCTTAGCCCTTGATCAAGGAACAACAAGTTCAAGAGCCATCGTCTTTGACCACAACGGACACATAAAGTCTGTAGCACAGAAAGAGTTTACACAGTACTTTCCATAACCGGGATGGGTAGAGCATAACCCCAACGAAATATGGTCTTCGCAGGCTTCTGTTATCGCTGAGGCTATCTCTGCCATTGATATTAACGGTCTTGACATCGTAGGTATTGGTATTACTAACCAGCGCGAAACTACGATTGTGTGGGATGTTGACACCGAAGAACCTATCTATAACGCCATTGTATGGCAAGATCGCCGCACTTCAGAGTTCTGTGATGAGCTGAAAGCACAGGGCTTGACGGACAAGATTCATGAGAAAACAGGTCTCATTATTGACGCTTATTTCAGCGGAACAAAGATTAAGTGGATTCTTGATAACGTTCCTGGCGCACGCAAACGTGCTGAGATGGGCAAGCTTCGTTTCGGTAATGTAGACTCATGGTTAGTATGGCGATTGACACGAGGAAAGGTACACGTAACAGATGTTACGAATGCTTCTCGCACCATGCTCTTCAATATTCACGACCTAAAATGGGATAAGGAACTGATGGAGTTACTGGACATTCCAATGTCAATGATGCCAGCAGTGAAGTCAAGTTCAGAGGTATACGGACACACCAAGACTACTATCTTCGCCCATGAAGTGCCTATCTCGGGTATTGCTGGTGACCAGCAGGCAGCCCTCTTTGGTCAGATGTGCATCGAACCAGGCTCTATCAAGAACACGTATGGTACTGGTTGCTTCGTAATGTTGAACACAGGCAACAAACCAGTTATGTCCAAGAACAACCTACTTACCACCATTGCGTGGAAGATTGGCAACCAAGTTGTTTACGCTTTGGAGGGTTCTATCTACGTAGGCGGCTCTGTTGTACAGTGGTTGCGTGATGGATTAGGCTTTATCACCTCATCATCAGAGATAGAAGACTTAGCTTCAACCGTGCCAGACAGTGGTGGTGTCTACTTCGTTCCAGCCTTAACAGGTCTTGCAGCTCCCTACTGGGACCAGTATGCTCGTGGTACAATTATTGGCATAACACGTGGCACTACACGTGCACATATCGCTCGTGCTGCCCTTGATGGTATTGCCTTCCAAACTTATGACATAGCACAAGCAATGGCAAAGGATATGAATACTTCGCTTACAGAGCTAAAAGTCGATGGTGGTGCATCACGCAATATTGCAGAGGAAGCACTCTACGAATATGCTCGTCGCAACTATGCAGGCAAGAAGGACGCTAAGTCTGTTGAGAAGTTCAAGTTGGTTGACAAGATGATTAAAGAGGATGCTATCAGTCGTGAGCGCGACCGTATTAAGTTCCTTAGTGGTCTTACTCCTGAAGAGGTACAGCGCATTGGCGACGATTGCTTCCATGAGAAGTATCAAAACAAATTCTATCCACAGATGAAAACATTGCTTGCCAACCTTCGCAACTATGGCTTCGAAACATGGGTTATCTCTGCTTCTCCAGAGCTACTCTACCAGCGTTTCTGTGTTGAAGAGCTCGGATTCCAAGAGGATCGTGTAATTGGTGTGAAGTCACTTGTTACGATGAGCGGTGTTGTTACCGACCAAATCGTCTTCCCTTCACCACAAGATGAGGGCAAGGCTGAGGTTATAAGAACCTTTATCAAGACTCGCCCACTCTTCGCAGCAGGCAACAGTCGTGGCGACATGGAGATGATGAACACTTCAGTAGGTCTGAAACTCATTCTTAACCCTGACGACAAGACACCACAAAAGGTGATGGGTGGTAAGACGGTTAAGCAATATTGGGCTGCTGACCCTAACTGTATCACAGAGTACACACGCGACGTTGTCGAGGGCAACTATAACTGGGCATGTGACGAATACAACGTAAAGCAGAACGCTGCTACTGATGTTTCAACCCCTGCCGTAGTTATCTATTAAAACACAAGTCTCTCTATATTGATGTAATTAAATTTTAGTTTACAGGTTCTATCATTTAATTCGCAAGATTGTTTTAAGAATTACAATGAGCCCCAGCTACTGTGAAGGTAGCTGGGGTTTACTCTTTTTGTTCTTATTACTTCCAAAAGCGAAGCTGTTAAGATTTAGCTTTGAAAATCATTTGGTAAGGATTCTTTAATCCTTTCTGTAAGCATACGAAGCAACGTATGACGAATGAAATTAGGTGATGTCATTAGTATTATCTCACGAGAAGGCACTGGATGAGCGAAAGGACGTACCAAACGATGTTGCTCCTTTGTGAGCTGTGAGAGGGCAAGCTGTGGTATAAAAGTAACTCCCTTACCATGCTCTACGATGCGCATAAAGGTTTCTATGCTTCCTAAGTTATAGCTCTTCTTGCTTAAGGCAGCCGACTTCAGCTGGCAAAACTTCACCAACTGATCACGGAAACAATGTCCTTCGTCCAACAACCACAAATACTCTCCTGATAAGTCAGCAGGACGAATAAACTCCTTCTCAAACAATGGGTCGCTTTCTGCAACGTAAGCAAAGAACTGTTCACGATAAAGCGGTGTACACGACATCTCCTCCAATCCGTCGACACGTGCCAAGATACCCGCATCTATATCTCCCCTACGAAGTGCTCGGCGCATCTCCTCAGTCTTCATCTCCGTAATCCTCACATCCATCTCAGGATGTTCATTCATCAACTGCGGGAAGAAACGTGGAATAAGATAAGGTGCTATCGTTGGTAGCACACCCACCTCAAAGGTACCCGTAAGCACTTGCCGTTCCTCGTCAATAACTTGTTTGAGTTTCTTTGCACGATTAAGCACCTTCCAAGCCTCCTCAATCACCTTCATACCCGCTTGCGTTGGCTGTATAGGCTGACGCTTACGATTAAAGATTTTCACACCTAATTCGTCTTCTAACTTTTGAATCATCGAACTAAGTGTTGGCTGTGTGACATTGCAATCATCGGCTGCCTTTGCAAAATGCTTGAGCCGATAAACTGCCATTACATATTCTAATTGTTGTAGTGTCATTCTTCTAATACCATGTATAGACTATGACAAAAATAGATAAAAAAAGCCAAACAGCCGTGTTATCATCGTGTTTTTATGCTTTATATAGCTCTTTTTCATCCTTTATAGTGAGTGCATACACGCCCAATCACTATAAGTAAGTATTAATCTTCACCACCTTATAAGTTTCATATCAGTATTCCTCACCACCTAACAACCATCACCCAACAACCAACAAGCCACCACGCACTAAGTGTGCTAACGCCCCGCACATATGGTGCGGAGGCTGAACACCAAGCGTGCGGAGGCTGAGCACAAAGCATATTAAAGGTTGACGACCTTATTATATATGATTTTATTGACTACAACTTGCTATGAAGTAAGAGTTGTTCTTAGCTTATTCAGCTTGCTTTTCAAAGACAATACGAGTGTTTCCGATTCTGCATTGGAGTACATAAGTACTTGTTTGACATATTTTTTAGTTGAAGGTAATCTTTTAATTTAGCAAATAATCAAACATAACTTACTGATAATCAGCACTGCTAATAAGTCCGATAGATTTTATTAATCAGCATATAGATTTTATCTATTGGCTGTAATAATTACAAATACTAACTTTGCATTGCAAAACAAAAAGATTTAATCACATAAATAGTTTTAAGTAAGATATGGAACCAATTATCAATGCACACGCACCAGAGTTTACCGTTCAGGCTTTCCAGGACGGACAGTTTAAGACCGTTTCAAGCAAGGATATCGAGGGCAAATGGGCACTCTTCTTCTTCTATCCAGCTGACTTCACTTTCGTATGTCCTACAGAGTTGGAGGATTTGGCTGACAAGTACGAGCAGCTCAAGGGTCTTGGTGTAGAGGTATTCTCAGTAAGTACTGATACTCACTTCGTACACAAGGCATGGCACGATGCTTCTGATAGAATCAAGAAGATTAAGTACACTATGCTTGCTGACCCAACTGGCGTATTGAGCCGTGGCTTCGGTGTATACAAAGAGGACGAGGGTTTGGCTTACCGTGGTACATTCCTCGTAAACCCAGAGGGTCTCGTTAAGATTGCTGAAATCCAGGATAACAGCATCGGTCGTAATGCTGATGAGTTGGTACGTAAGGTTGAGGCTGCGTTGTTCGTTGCTTCTCACGAGGGTGAGGTTTGCCCAGCTAAGTGGAAGCAGGGTGGCGAAACATTGAAGCCAAGCATCGACCTTGTTGGTAAGCTCTAAGACTTAGTTTCTGTAATAACAGACATAAAAGTGTCATAGAAGTTATGGTGGAGAGATAAGTCTCGGGACTTCATCTCTCCACTTTTTTATTAATAAGGAGAGAAATATACAAACCCATGTTAGATTCAAACATACTCGAACAGGTGAAAGGCGTTTTTGCTTCGCTCTCATCTGATATAACACTTAGCGTTACACGCAACAGTAATGACGAAAACTCAGCAGAGTTCTCTTCCTTCCTCGAGGATTTCGCCTCTACTTCTGACAAGATTAAGACAGTTTATCAGGAAGGAGAACAGTTCTCATTTAGTATCCTTCGCAATGGTGAAGAAACTGGCATCAGCTTCCGTGGCATACCAAACGGACACGAGTTTACCTCGTTGCTCCTTGCTATCCTCAATACTGACGGACAGGGTAAGAACCTTCCTGACGAGGCGATTGCAGCACGTATCAAGTCATTAAAGGGTGAAATCCGCCTTCAGACTTACGTTTCTCTCACCTGTACAAACTGTCCTGACGTTGTTCAGGCACTTAACGTGATGGCACTTATCAATCCAAACATCAGCAATGAGATGGTTGATGGTGGTCTTTGTCAGGATGAAATACAACGTTTAAACATACAAGGTGTACCTTCTGTGTACGTTAATGGGGAGCCATTGCACACTGGTCGTGGTGATCTTGGTATCCTTCTGCAGGAGTTGGAGGACAAGGTTGGTACCGACCATGATGAGAACGCAGTGCAAACAGTACGCGAATATGATGTTATCGTACTCGGTGGTGGTCCTGCTGGAGCATCTTCTGCCATCTATTCTGCCCGCAAAGGCTTGCGCGTAGCTATCGTTGCGGAGCGTATTGGAGGACAGGTAAACGACACAACAGGCATCGAGAACCTTATCTCTGTTACCAAAACGACAGGTACACAGCTTGCTGCCGACCTCCGCACACATATCAATGACTATTCAATTGATGTATTCGACAACCGCAAGGTGATATCAACCAACTTGAAAGAGGCTATTAAGACTGTTTCAGTACGTGGTGGTGAGACCTTCACTGCACCTGCTGTCGTAATCGCAACAGGTGCAAGTTGGCGCCGTCTTGGTCTGCCAGATGAAGATAAATACATCGGTCATGGTGAGCATTTCTGCCCTCATTGCGACGGTCCTTTCTACAAAGGTAAGGACGTAGCAGTCATCGGTGGTGGTAACTCTGGTATCGAAGCAGCCATTGACTTGGCTGGTATCTGCCGCCACGTAACTGTTCTTGAGTTTGCTGATACTATGCGTGCCGATGAGGTTTTACAGCAGAAAGTAGCCAGTCTGCCTAATGTTGAGGTGTTCCTTTCTACCCAGACAACAGCCCTCTTGGGTGATGGTCAGAAGCTATCGGGTATTAAAGTGAAGGACCGCACCAATGATGAGGAGCGCGAAATTGCCTTAGATGGTGTCTTTGTTCAGATTGGCTTGTCACCAAACAGCGATGCTTTCAAGGATGAAGTAGAGGTAACTCCTCGCAATGAGATTATCGTTGACGCAACCAATCGTACCAGTCTGAGTGGCGTATATGCTGCTGGTGATGTTACAACGGTACCTTACAAACAAATTACAATCGCTATGGGAGAAGGTGCTAAGGCTGCCCTTTCAGCCTTTGACGACCGTATCCGTGGCGTGATATAATAGTAAAATCTTCTCTGACTTGAGTATATGTTGAGCCCGATGAGGCAAGTGTGAGCTATCTTCACCTTGTCCATCGGGCATTTTTCTTTTAATTCTTAATTCACAATTCAGAATTCATAATTATGATTACTTTGATAATTCATAATGCATAATTCATAATTCAGAATTATGATTACCGATGATATCGAAAATGAGGGAGTATAGATACAAGGCTTTAATCACTTTCTTCAAGTTCAAAAATATCATCTACACGCTTATCGAATACACGTGCAATCTTCAGACTGAGAACTGTTGAGGGAACATACTTCTCGCTTTCGATAGCGACAATCGTTTGACGAGATACCCCAATAAGTTCTGCTAATTGAGCTTGGGTAATGCGTTTGATTGCCCGCTCTACTCTTATACTATTCTTCATTATCTATTCTCCTTTTATGTAGTTCGTAAAGAAAACGGAAGTGAAACAGCAGAAATATGCTGAACATTGATAGCATTAACAACGTGATATAAACCATTCCAAAGCAGAACCACGTGAAGATTACAAAGAAAATCGTATTTACTTTCAGTGCCCATACTAATGAACGCATACGGAGATGTTCAACATATTCATCCTCAACTCTTTCCTTTGAAAATGCTATCATATAAAGAGAGATAAAGGTCAAACAGTAGACAATTTCTGAAAACATGTCTTCCTGCGCAAAATAGAAGAAAGAACGCCCCTCTTGTTCTGGAGCAAAGAAACTCAAGTTTCCAATGTGTAAGGTAATAAAACTCAGTCTGTCATCATTAAACCAGTCATTAATACCTAACCAAGAAACCATAATCATGACAAAGCAAGGGATAAAAATAAACCAACCAATCTTCCTAAAGATGTGGGGTAAAAGATAATCTGTTTTCATAAAGTAGCTTTTTAAATTAATAAGACAAGATATCTATCACGCCACAAAAGTAATACTTGTTTTTCCAAAAGTCAAGTAAACTATACAAAAAGATTGCTTTAATAATCTTACATTTAACCTATATTTACAATAAAAGCTACTTTTTCTGCTCTTTTATATCATTCTTTTTCTGGATAGAATCAGCTTTTAATTCCTGCTGTGTCAATCGATAAGCTTTGAGGATAGGGTCTTCCTTATCGTCCAAGCCATCCATTTTCTTGAAAATATCACGTAAAACTCTGACATGCTGACGATCTCTACGGTATCGCTTATCAAGTATAAACCCTAAATCAAAACTACCAAGTCCACCAGGCGGACGTTTTTCTAAGATGTCTCGCTTCGGCATCTTCTTCAACAGTTCACGCCCGTCAACAACCTGTTTTCCAATCACTACGACTTCATCCAAATAATGTTCGGTAGGAAAAAGAAAGACAGTATCACGCAACACCTCATCTCTCAACAATTTCTCAGGTGCGTATCCTTTCTTTTTAAAAGTGGCAGTCTGAAATGAATCAGGTAGATTAATGATGCCTTGCCAAGTAGTAAGTCCCACATTCTTTCCATCCGCACTAACCAACACATCACGTATTGGAAAGCGCGTAGCCCCGTCACATACAATCACTTTCTGTGCTTGAAGTGACGAAAACGGTAGCAAAAGCCACAAGAAAAATAGGACTATTCGTATCTGCATAGCACTCAACTCTCTACTGCAAACTTACACAAAAATTTTCTTATTTAGCATTTTCAGTAATTATTTTTATCGTAAAAGCAGATGGTTGTAACATTGTTTAAGAGTGAAATAGTTCATCTTTTATTAACGTGCGAAGGCACAGCACCAATGGTGCGGATGGTGAACACCAATGGTGCGGATGATGAACACACACTGAGTCATTAAGCGCAAGAAAACCTATTGACCACGAAAAAGCCTAAAAAGAGCAGAGTTTTATACCATAAACTTCAATAGTAGTATCATTCGGAATGTCGGATAAGTCCAAAACGAATACTCCATTGCTTTATCAAAGCAGGCTTTTCACACTATTAAAAAAGGCATCTGCGTAGCTACTTTACAACAGATGCCAAATTACTTTCATGTAAAAAAGAAATTATTTTCACGAAAATAAATATTTACGTTCATGAAGAAAAATATTTATTTTCATGAAAATAATTCGAGTGGAACGCCTTTCTACCTTGCTCTCATCGCATTAAGAACGGCAAGAACCATAACGCCAACATCAGCAAAGACGGCTAATCCCATGCTTGCCATTCCAAAGGTAGCAAGAAGAAGGACTGCAACTTTAATACCGATGGCGAACCATGCGTTCTCCCTTGCTATAAAGATAGTACGACGTGAGAGTTCAATAGCAAGTGCAATCTTTGAAGGTTTATCGTCCATCAGTACGACATCGGCAGCCTCGATAGCTGCATCACTACCCAAGGCACCCATAGCAATACCCACATCAGCACGTGCTAACACTGGTGCATCATTGATACCATCACCAACAAAGGCTATCGTTTCATCTGTATTCTTCTCCTTAATGAGGCGTTCAACATGGCAAACCTTGTCAGCAGGGAGCAATTCAGCAAAGTATTCCGTCACCTTAGTCTGCTCGGCAACTTGCTCAACAACTTCCCTCTTGTCGCCGCTCAACATCACAGTCTTACTAACCCCCAACTGCTTCAAAGCCTCTATCGCCTTCACAGCATCAGCCTTCAGCTGGTCAGAGATAACAATATGGCCTGCATATTCACCATCAATCGCAACGTGAACAATCGTACCCACATGGCTCGTACAACGTTTACAAGTAGGGATTGTAATACCAAGTGTTCCCATTAAACGGCTGTTACCAACACTTACTTTCTGATTATTAACAGTAGCCGTAATACCCTGTCCCGCTGTTTCTTGTATATCTTCAACAGTGCACTTATCCTTTTCATTCGCATATGCCATACGTAGAGCAAGGGCGATTGGATGGGTAGAATAACGTTCAACATGGGCTGCTAAATGAAGCAACTCATGCTCAGAAAGTCTCTCAGGGTGGATAGCCTCAACATCAAAAGTTCCACGTGTCAATGTGCCTGTCTTATCGAATACCACCGTAGAGAGCTTTGCCAAAGCGTCCATATAGTTACCACCCTTAATGAGGATACCCTTATGAGAAGCCCCACCGATTCCTGCAAAGAAGGTAAGTGGAATAGAAATAACCAAAGCACATGGGCAACTTACAACCAAGAAGGTCAGTGCGCGATAGAGCCAAACACCAAAGGCTGGTGCGTAACTATCATAGAAGAATGGAGGAATAACAGCCAAAGCAAGGGCGGCAATCACCACAATAGGGGTATAGACACGTGCAAAACGACGAATGAACGACTCACTGTGTGACTTGTTATCGCCTGCTTCTTCGACGAGTTGAATGATCTTGGCAGCGGTTGACTCGCTATATGGCTTTTCAACTTGCACCCTCAACACACCCGAAAGATTAACGCAACCAGAGATAACTTCCATGCCCACACTTACATCACGTGGCATACTCTCACCCGTAAGAGCAACAGTGTTCAAGCTGGAAGCACCCTCAAGTACCCTTCCATCTAATGGTATCTTCTCTCCGGGTTTAACAATCACAGTCTCACCTATCTTCACTTCCTCTGGACTTACGCTCTTTACCACTCCATTTCGCTCCACGTTGGCTACATCGGGACGAATATCCATCAGCTCAGAGATGGAATCGCGCGCCTTGTCTTCCGCATAATGCTCAAAGAGTTCACCTAATTGGAAGAACAACATCACGAAGACTCCCTCGATAAACTGTGGTTCGGCATTGGGTAGGAATCCGATGAGTAATGCTCCGATAGTCGCAATACTCATAAGGAAATTCTCATCAAAAGGATCGCCTTCCATGATTCCCTCAACCGCTTCACCTAATACATCATAGCTGATAACCAGATAAGGAACCAAATAAACAAGCAGCACCTGCCACATTGGAAGTGCTGCGAAATGCTCTACCAGCCATGCTCCTGCAAGGAGTACAGCCGTAAGAATGATTCTTAGAAGTTTCTTTTTCATAATCTTAAACCTGTTACTGCATTAATATTCTGCTGCAAAGATAAAGATTATGTTTTGCAACTGGGTTGCAAAGATGATTATAGAGGAAATTTAAAGATTAGTTTTCATGAAGATTAGTTGACTTGCGGTAATTGCCCAGTCTTATACTCATGCTTGAGCAAATGATACACATAGCCTGGACTTTGGTCATAAAGTCCAGTACGTTTGTTCTGCAGAAGTTCAAGTGTCTTTGAAGAATAAACAATATTCAAAGCTTCTGCTGTATCCAAATGGAAGTCTTCTATAAGATAAGTTGTCAGCTCATCAATCGTGAAATTAACAAGGTGATTAAATCTTTCTTGTTGAGTCATTACTTTATTCTTCTTAATTGTTTTACAGCCTTTTCAGTTCCGAAAAAATACTGATTACTGAGTTTCTTAAACTTAAGCATCCGAGTAAACTGTGCTAAAGTGACTGCTCCCGTCGTGTATTGGTTAATAAGAAAGGCTACTCCATCATCTGCTATAGGTCCGACAACGATATCATAATCATGCCGATAGTTTTTATTTCTTGACCTATTATTAAAGATAAATGTTGCCCACTCTGGGGTAGTTCCTTCAAAAACAAGCGCTTTTAAATCACCTTTATGCAAGACACTCTCATCAAATTCATACTCTTGTACAATGGCTTTTCCCCCCAATGCTACTTGTTTTCGTTTCGCCATTCGTTCTGCTTGCTCACGTATTGTCGTCAAGTAAAAACCTTTCCCAAAGTCTTTTAGTGGGAAAGACTTTGCAAGATCAATCTCTGAGAAATCAGTATTAGTACCATGATAGAGTCTCATGCCAATTCTCCTCCATTCTTTTGACAGACTTTAATAAGGTCGTCTACCGTATCTTCTATAGACAATGTATGTTCCACGTCGTAATACTCTAAAAGAAATCGTATTCCTTTAAAGTTATAAAGATAGCGAAAAGCTTGCTGTACCGTCAAGTCAAAACGATTACCAAACATTCTGATAACAGCGTTCAAATAGGGAATTTTGTATTGATCAGCCATAACTTCATGAACTTTATATTGCAAAAATAGCATAACTTTCGTGTACTACAAAATATTTAAGAATGAAAAACACTCCTTTTCTTTTCCTTCCTTTTGCTTTTTTGCCTTCTTACTCCTTTACTATTCAAAGCCTTTTCGTTACCTTTGCACCTATGAAAATAGGAACAATAGATCTGGGAGAACGCCCACTATTCTTGGCTCCAATGGAAGATGTGACGGATATTGGCTTCCGAAAGATGTGCAAACGATTTGGTGCAGCCATGGTATATACGGAGTTTGTGTCGGCTGATGCTGTCATCCGTAGTATCAAGTCGACACTTTCAAAATTAGTCATTGACGATAGTGAGCGTCCTGTAGGAATACAGATATATGGCAGGGATGTAGCTTCAATGGTTGAAGCAGCTAAGATTGTAGAACAGGTAAAGCCCGATGTGATTGACATTAACTTTGGTTGTCCAGTGAAAAAAGTGGCAAACAAGGGTGCTGGCTCTGGTATGTTGAAGAACATCCCACTGCTACTTGACATCACAAGAGAGGTCGTAAAGGCTGTCAACACACCTGTCACTGTGAAGACTCGATTAGGTTGGGACAACGACAACTTGGTTATTATCGACCTTGCAGAACAGTTGCAAGACTGTGGTATACAGGCATTAACCATTCATGGACGTACTCGCGCACAAATGTATACAGGCGAGGCTGACTGGACATTGATTGGTGAGGTGAAGAACAATCCACGTATTCATATCCCCATCATTGGCAATGGTGACGTTACAAGTATTGAAGAAGCACACGAGAAGTTCGACCGTTATGGTGTTGATGCGGTGATGATTGGTCGTGCAACCTTTGGTTGTCCGTGGCTCTTTAATCAAGGAGAGAAGCAGTTAACAATAGATGATAAGATTGACATTCTTGAAGAGATGCTACGCATAAATGTGGAACGTATCGATGAACATCGTGGTATCTTGCATACACGTCGACACTTAGCTGCATCGCCAATCTTCAAAGGAATCCCTGATTTTAAGAAGACACGCATCGCCATGTTGCGTACAACAAAGATGGATGAG
>CAUVDL010000050.1:0-16457 GCA_963550695.1 uncultured Prevotella sp.
TGGCTGTGTTCATCCGTTTGGGTTCTGATTACAAGAACAACTACTACGAGTATGAGATTCCTTTGAAGCTGTCTGCTCCAGGTCATTACGATACAAACACAGGGAAAGAGCGACGTATTGTGTGGCCAGAGGAGAACATGCTCGACATTCCATTGAAACTCCTCACCTCCGTGAAGAAGCAACGCAATCAGGCACGTGGTGCAGGAACAGCAAGCTATAACCGTGCTTTCTCGGTATACGACACTGATCATCCTGCTAACAAAATAACGGTGATGGGTAACCCAACCCTTGGTGAGGTAAAGACAATGATTATTGGTGTTCGCAACCTTTCCAGCAGTCAGAAGAGTGGTGAAGTATGGGTGAATGAGCTACGTCTTCGAGAGTTTAATAACGAAGGTGGATGGGCAGCAAGAGGTCAGCTTAACCTGCAACTCTCCGACTTCGGTACAGTAGACGTCAATGCTAGCCATAGCACTGATGGCTTCGGTGGTTTGGAACAAGGTGTTAACGAGCGACAGCAGGAGTCAAAGACGGATGTATCAGTCACCACAAGCCTTGAATTAGGAAAGTTCTTCCCTGACAAGGCTAAGGTATCAGCACCATTATATTACAGCGTTACCAAGAGTGAAAATCGTCCTAAGTACAATCCACTCGACACGGATATGGAATTGAAGGATGCCCTTGATGGTACTGCAAACCGTCAGGAGCGTGACTCTATCGAGTCTATTGCCGTTACGAAACGACTGACA
Organism: uncultured Prevotella sp.; assembly: GCA_963550695.1. Taxonomy (GTDB): domain Bacteria; phylum Bacteroidota; class Bacteroidia; order Bacteroidales; family Bacteroidaceae; genus Prevotella. The sequence continues at coordinate 750 of CAUVDL010000050.1, forward strand.
ACAAACTTCTCTTTGTCTAATGTGCGTGTCGGTATTCAGACCAAGAATCACCCTATGCCATACGACCCAGCCAACTTCTCATTCTCTTATAGCCATTCTCACTCTCACACATCAGGCGAGACAACGGTCTATGAGAACGAAGACAACTGGCGCGGTGCGCTGAACTATAACTGGACTCCAGTCTATAAATCTTGGGAACCTTTCAAGAAACTTATCAAGAGTAGGTCAAAATGGTTTGAAATCCTCAAGCGTTTTGGCTTGAACTGGCTTCCACAGAACGTTACCTTCAACACCGAAATGGTGCGTAACTATTACGAGTTGCAGGAGCGTGATATGGAGTCGACTGAGAACAGTCTGCTGCCTCTTACCTTTAGTGAACAGTTCCTTTGGAATCGTGACTTTGCTCTACGTTGGGACTTGACACGTAATCTCCACATGAACTTCCAAAGTGCTACACACGCCGAGATAGAAGAACCTTACACTCCAATCAATAAAGATCTCTATGCTGATCGCTATCAGGCATGGAAAGACTCGGTGTGGACAAGTATTAAACACTTCGGCACTCCACTCGACTACCAACAGAACTTTACGCTTTCTTATCAGCTTCCACTCAATCTGCTACCTATCTTCGACTGGGTGAACACTGATGCAAACTATACTGCATCTTATACTTGGGTGCGTGGAACAAGTCTTGATAATGGTACTTCACTCGGTAATACCATCACAAGTAACCGTGCTTTGAACATCAATAGCAGCTTCAACTTTGAACGCCTCTATAACCATATTCCTTTCTTAAAGAAAACGAACGAACGCTTCAACCGTACTCGCCCAACTCGTCCTAAGCTGACAGCAGAACAGAAGAAGGCTGAGAGAGAAAAGAAAGAAAAAGAAAAAAAGGAGAAAGGTCAAGATGACGACAAGAAGAAAGCACTGCCTAAGAACCAGAAGAGCTTTGAAAAGGAAATCGTTATTAATGCCGATTCTGCTATCCTTGTTTCACATGGCAAGAATACAAAACGCCTTATCATCTCGGCTAAAGACGAAAGAGGAAAGGCTATCAAGATTAAATATCGTAAGGTAGGTGATACGCAGTTGAAAGTCTTTAATCGTACAGACTCTGCTATCCGCATGAAACTTACCGTCACACCTAAGGAACCTCTCGATAATAAGGGATGGTATAAGACGGCACAATGTGTAGCACGTGCGCTGATGATGGTACGCTCAGCAAGTATCTCTTATCGTGACCAATACGCAATGGCACTGCCGGGCTTTATGCCAACGGTGGGTGATGCCTTCGGACAGACACGAGGAACAGGTGCTTTATCGCCCGGTCTTGACTTCGCTTTCGGTCTTATTGATGACGATTATATTGGTAAGGCACGTGATAACAACTGGTTACTTATGAACGATAGCGTAGCTACACCTGCTGTAACGAATCGCACAGAAGACTTACAGATTCGTATGACACTTGAACCTTTCAAGGACTTCAAGATTGATCTTACTGCCAATCGTATGCAAACAACCTCGCGGAGCATCCAATATATGTACACGGGTACGCCTACTACACAGAGTGGTTCGCTCACCATGACAACCCTCTCGTTAGGTACAGCCTTCGAAAGTCAGGGAAATGCCAACAATGGTTACCATAGTTCAACATTTAATCGTTTCGTGCAGTCACTCGACAGTTATCGCAACCGTGTCGAAGCACAATATAGCAATGCGATCTACCCTGCTTCGTTTGGTGGCGGACATTTCACTCCTGCTGTAGGTGCTGTTAATAAGTATAGTGCAGATGTCATGGTTCCTGCGTTCCTCAATGCGTACACCAGCATGAGTGGAAACGGACTCAACATCTTCCCTACGCTGCGCAGTTTGTTGCCTAACTGGTCTGTCCGTTACAGTGGTCTCTCTCGTTTGCCATTCTTTGAACAGTTCTTCAAGAGTGTCAACATCAATCATGCTTACCGAAGCATCTTTGCTATCGGTTCTTATCAGAGCTATAGCACATGGCAGGAATACATGAACGGACTCGGTTTCATTACTGATGCAGCAACGGGTAACCCTATCCCAAGTTCGATGTATAACATCTCACAGGTGAGTATCAACGAAGCATTCTCTCCTCTGTTAGGTGTTGATGTAACTCTTCAGAACAACCTCACTGCACGCTTGGAATATCGCCAAACACGTGTACTATCACTCTCTATGACAAGTGTACAATTGAATGAGGCCTCATCAAAAGACTGGGTTATTGGTATCGGTTACAGAATCAACGACTTCAACCTCTTTAACAATGGTACACGACGTGTGGTTAAGGGTAAAAAGAAGAAGACAACAGAAAGTTCACAGCAGGACAACAGTTCTTCTCGTCAGAATAGCGGATTGAACCGTGACCTCAACTTACGCCTTGACATGAGCTACCGCCAACAGGCTTCGCTCACACGTGATATTGCTTCACTCACATCGGCAGCTTCAAGTGGTAACACTGCGTTCAAGTTCTCTTTCTTGAGCGACTACACCTTGAGCCGTTTGGTTACTGCCAGCCTCTACTACGACTTGCAGATCAATACTCCGCTCCTCTCGTCAGGCAGCTACCCTACTACTACCCACGACTTCGGTGTGAGCCTAAGACTTAGTCTGACAAGGTAAGCTAAGAGATTACAATTTTGCAATCACGATTGCAAAATATGACTTGTATACATATCCGCACTACCAAACGCTACTTTAATGCAAGCCTAAAGTTTAGTCTGACAAGGTAAGACAACTTTCTGAAAGAAAAAATACAACATTTGGGAAAGAAATCGAATTAGCTTCTTTTCCTTATAACCAATAAAACCTATGAAATCTATTAAGAACAACATAATAAATGACTAAACATGAACAATAAATTAACATCACCAAACTTATTCAGTGATGTCTGTGGCATCATCGAGCAAGGACGTCGACAGGCTTATGCCGCTGTCAACAAATCAATGATAGAAACCTATTGGAACATAGGGAAACGTATTGTTGAAGAAGAACAAAGTGGTAAAGAACGTGCTGAATATGGCGAAGAGATTATCAATAATCTCTCAACACAGTTGACGCATGCCTATGGTAAAGGCTTTAGTTCAAGGTACCTTCGTTCCTTTCGTAGGTTTTATCTTCTTATTGATGACTATGAGATTTGGAAATCGCGATTTCCAAATCTCACTTGGACACATATTTTCAAGGTCCTACGCATAGACGACGAGACTGCTATGCGATGGTATCTTGAAGCAGCATCAAAGGAGATGTGGAGCGTCCGAACACTTGACAGAAACATCTCAACACAGTACTATGAACGTCATTATGTCCAACCAAAACCACAAAACAAAGCCCAAAAACCTAACAAATTTGAACTTCTAAAAAGTCCTATTGTTGCAGAGTTTCTTGGTTTCAAACAAGATAGTACCTACTCTGAAACCGACCTTGAGACAGCAATTATCAGCCATCTACAAGACTTTATGATGGAATTAGGACGTGGGTTTGCCTTCATGGGGAGACAACAACTGGTCAGGACCGACACACAAGATTATCATATTGATTTAGTATTCTATAATGTCATTCTGAAATGCTACGTGCTTATTGACCTAAAATTAGGAACTATCACACATCAGGATGTTGGACAAATGGATATGTATGTACGTATGTATGACGAGTTAAAACGTACGGAAGGCGACAATCCAACCATCGGCATTGTCTTATGCTCTGAAACAAGTAAAGACATCGCACGCTACTCTATCTTAAAAGGTAACGAACAGTTGTTTGCTGCAAAATACAAGACTTTCTTACCAACAGACGAACAGTTGCGAAAAGAGATTGAACGACAGAAGCAAATCTTCCTATTACAAAAGGAATAAAAAAACCTCTTTTCCCACTCTTTCCAAAGAGAGAGTGTGGAAAAGAAGTTAGTCTAAAATGTAATAAACTTTCCCCCTCCTCATTTTTAAACAAGTGCCTTCTACATTCGAATTAACGCCCTTTAAGCTTGCAAAAGATGCTCTTTAAGACCCTTACTAACGTCCTTTTGAACCCTTACTAAGCACCTTTTCTTATACTATCCTGCAACCATCTGATAATCTGTTGATTACGAAACTAAAAAAGAAAGGCTTTTCCCACTATTTTTATATGACAATAATTTTGTTTTATGTAAATGTTTTTCGCACCTTCAAATACCCTTTATCAATAAATAGAAAGCCATCTTTTAGCTTAGAAACAAAAACAGACTGCCTTGTCTTGAAGACAAAAGCAGTCTGTTGGGAAAGTATTTTAGAATTTGGAAAATACTAAAGAGGATATTCATCAAAAGCATAAAGCACTGTTGAAAGATAACGCTCACCTGTATCTGGTAGCAAGGTTACGATAGTCTTACCTGCATTCTCTGGACGTTTAGCAATCTCGGTAGCAGCAAAGGCTGCAGCACCAGATGAGATACCAACCAACAAACCTTCTTGTTGTGCCAACTGACGACCTGCAAGAATTGCCTGATCATTCTCTACTTGGAAAATCTCATCAACATACTTATTATTATATGTGTTAGGAACGAAGCCTGCACCAATTCCCTGAATCTTATGTGGTCCACTCTCTCCACCACTCAAAACTGGAGATGAGGTTGGCTCAACTGCTATAATCTTCACATCAGGATTTTGCTCCTTAAGGTAGCGACCAATACCGCTAACCGTACCGCCTGTACCCACACCAGCTACAAACACATCAACCTTACCATCTGTATCGCGCCAAATCTCAGGACCCGTAGTAAGATAGTGGCGTTCTGGATTAGCCTGATTCTCAAACTGCTGAAGGATAATACTACCTGGAATAGAATCTCTCAACTCCTCCGCAGCCTTGATAGCACCCTTCATACCGTCCTTGCCACTTGTCAGTTTCACCGTAGCACCGTATGCCTTCACAAGATTGCGACGCTCCACACTCATGGTCTCAGGCATAGTAAGAATGAGTTTATACCCCTTCACTGCTGATACCAATGCCAAGCCTACGCCAGTGTTTCCACTGGTTGGCTCAATAATAGTAGCTCCGGGCTTTAAGAGTCCCTTAGCCTCAGCATCCTCTATCATAGCCAATGCTATACGGTCCTTCACACTACCACCAGGATTAAAATACTCTATTTTTGCAAGAACAGGAGTATTGAGTCCTCTTTCTGCAGAGAATTTATTAAGTGCTAACAGTGGCGTATTACCTATAAGCTCTGTGAGTTTGTTTACTATCTTTGCCATATTCTTTGGAATTTAATTTCTTACTTATCGTTTACGGATGCAAAGGTACGGACATTTACCGATATGTGAAATACACTCTTTATGCTATTTAGCATACCATAAACGTGGTATTTACATTAAAATAAGGCTTTCTTATTGCCATTCACACAAAAAACCTTATATTTGCATCACGATTGTCACTATATCTACGATTATGCAGAAATACGCAGATTACATAGAAGAGATTGAGATTGACTCGCTTTGGAGTGGAAAGAAACATATCCGATGGACATTAGACCGTCAGGTGAATATCCTGAGTGGTATTAATGGTGTCGGCAAGAGTACCATTCTTAATAAGGTGGTGCGTAGTCTGTCGCAAGGAGGTGAGTTTCCCAGCCATTCTTTAAAGGGTGTCCGACTAAAGGTAAGTCCTGATGATGCACGATGGATACGTTATGACATTATCCGTTCGTTCGACCGACCGCTGATGAACTCGGATAGTATCAGCAAGATTAATGTCGATCTTGTTACAGAACTTGACTGGCAGCTCTTTCAGCTTCAGCGCAAATATCTTGACTATCAAGTGAACATTGGCAATCGTATTATCGAGACATTACAAAGTGGTGAAGCGGATGCTGCAGAGAAAGCACAACAGATATCACAACCTAAGAAACGTTTTCAAGATATTTTGGACGACCTCTTTACCGAAACTGGTAAGAAGATTATCCGCTCTGAGAACGAGATAAAATTCTCTTCATTAGGTGAAGTCCTCGCTCCCTATCAGTTGTCAAGTGGTGAGAAGCAGATTTTGGTTATCCTGCTTACCGTATTGGTAGAGGACAATGAGCATTACGTTCTCTTCATGGATGAGCCAGAAGTGAGTCTGCATATTGAGTGGCAGAAACGACTGATTGACCTTATCTTAGAACTAAATCCGAATGTTCAGATTATCCTCACAACACATAGTCCTGCTGTCATCATGAACGGATGGATTGATCGTGTGACAGAAGTAACGGACATAACCGACAACTGATTGTCAAAAGGAGGGAGCGATGGGAAAAAGACTGAGCGACAACCTATCATCAGCATATATTGATGCTGCGAACCGTCTGAACAGTAAAGGGGCGCGGAGAAAGATTATCGCATACGTGGAAGCGTATGATGATATCTTCTTTTGGCGCACTGTGTTAAGTGGGTTTGAGAACGAGGAACGCTATTTTGAAGTGATGTTACCTTCGCGATTGAACCTTAACAAGGGAAAGCGGTCAGTACTAATGAACCTCGTTTCACAGAATATTGGCGAGAATATGATTGCTTGTGTTGATGCTGATTATGACTATCTGTTGCAAGGAGTTACCCAACTTTCCGATGAGGTCAACAACAATCCATACGTTTTCCACACCTATGCTTACGCTATTGAAAATCTACAATGCTACGCACCGAGTCTGCATGATGTGACAGTAGCTGTAACGCTCAACGACCATCCCATCTTTAACTTTGAAGAGTTTCTGAAACTTTACAGCGAAAGCATACACCCACTCTTTGTCTGGAGTATATGGCATTATCGCCAAGGGATACATCGAAAGTTTACTATCTCTGACTTTAATCGAGTTGTGGAACTTGGTAACTTCTCCCTGAAAGGGGCTGTTGAAAGCCTTCAACGGCTACGCCATAAAGTACAGATGCGTGTACGACAACTACAAAAAGAGAATCCGAACGCAAAAGAGAGCTATCTAAAACTAAAAGACGAACTGCGTTCCTTAGGTGTTACACCTTCAACAACCTATCTATATATACAAGGTCATCATCTCTTTGATAACATAGTTGTACCAGTCTTGAAGCGGGTATGCGACCTTCTTGTGCGTGAACGTGAAGACGAGATTAATCGCAATGCTGTACACGACACGCAACGTCGCAACGAACTATCAAGTTATGGCCATAGTACGGAAGCGATTATCCCCATGCTCCGTCGTAACGTGGGCTATATTAATGCAGTGCCTTTCGTAAGACTAAAAGAAGATATCAGCAAGTTCCTAAATCCTCCTTCACAGCAGTCGATAGAATAATAAGACGTATACCTATCCCCCCCCACATGAATATTAAGGAAAGCAGAAGACTATTATCTACTTAACTTTCATTATCTTTGCACTTAGAAATCTAAACAACAAAAATCATAAATGAAGAAGACGCTACTTTTTATCCTAACACTGCTGACGAGTTATGTCGGCATGGCACAAGAGACTTACCAGCCGACAGCAGAGAATCTCAAAGCGCGCGAACAATTCCAAGACGATAAGTTCGGTATCTTCCTGCATTGGGGACTCTACTCAATGATGGGTACTACCGAATGGATTATGACCAACAGGGATATCAACTATAAGGAATACCCTAAGTTGGCAAAGACGTTCTATCCTTCAGAGTTTGATGCGGATGCTTGGGTAAAAGCAATCAAAGCTGCTGGTGCAAAGTATATCACCATTACGACACGCCACCACGATGGGTTCTCACTCTTTAAGACAGCTACCAGTACTTATAACTCTGTTGATGGTTCACCTTTCAAGCGTGATATTATCAAGGAATTAGCTGATGCCTGTAAACGACACGACATAAAGTTGCACCTTTATTATTCACACCTAGACTGGGGACGCGAAGACTACCCAGTGGGGAGAACGGGAACTGGAACGGGTCGTCCAAAAGAGAAGGCTGACTGGCCAAGCTATTACAAGTTTATGAACACACAGCTGACAGAATTGCTCACAAACTATGGAAAGGTGGGTGCAATCTGGTTTGATGGTTGGTGGGATCATGACAGCGATGCAAAACCTTTCGACTGGCAGTTGGAGGAGCAGTATGCTTTGATTCATAAGCTACAGCCACAGTGCCTCATCGGTAACAACCACCACCAGACTCCTTTCGCTGGTGAGGATATTCAGATCTTTGAGCGTGACCTACCGGGCGAGAACAAGGCTGGACTGTCTGGTCAGAGCATCAGCCGTCTGCCATTGGAGTCATGCCAGACTATCAACGAGCATTGGGGTTACAACATCACCGATACTCTCTATAAGTCACCAAAGGAACTGATTCAGATGCTTGTTCGTGCTGCTGGTAAGAATGCCAACCTCCTACTCAACATCGGTCCAGAGCCAGGTGGTGCCCTTCCCGAACTTGCCCTCAACCGCCTTCAGGCTATCGGTGAATGGCTGAACAAATATGGTGAAACCATCTACGGCACTCGTGGCGGTATCGTTGGGCCACATGAATGGGGAGTAAGTACACAACGTGGTAACAAACTCTACATCCACATCCTAAACTGTATGGACTCCAGCCTCTTCATTCCTACTGGCAACCACAAGATCAAGTCTGCCACCGTCTTTGGCACCAACAAGCGTGTCAACTTTACAAAGACTGGCAACGGCATCACCCTTAACTTCGACACCGTCCCTACTGATATTGATTATATTGTTGAGTTGACGTTGTAATGTAGGCCTTCTCGCCTTATCATTTTTCAAATACAACCCGCAGCAACCACTCCGTTGCTGCGGGTTTGGTTATATGTAAGTATTGTTTTCTTCCTCGAATATATTCTACACTGATTACCAATGATTTATATTTATATGGTACAAAATATTTCCTCAATTTGAGTAGTATTGATTAGAAAACATCTTGGATGTTATCATATTTACATTCTTTATATACCCAAAGTTTTTTTATATATCTCAAATAACTGTTCCTTTTTTTGCGGAGATAATTTATATTTTTCTTGCATAAACACACTAAAATCAGCAAGTGGATCAAAAGTCCACGTAACACCATTGGCAGAATAACAAACAGCTTGTTTGAAATATTTATCAAAAACATTATGAAAGCCTTCTGCCTTGAAAATATGTGAATATAACATTAACATATCTATAGACATTACTACTATTGGGTGACACATCTGTTCCGGAAACTCTTGTTCAATAAGTGACTGATACCAAGAATTGATAATATAGGATAAACCTGGTACAACAAAACGAGGATCTTCCAAGACAATTACAGGATAATAAGCAACTTCATCTGGTATATTATTATCCCACTTAAAAGAGTCTATATCTATTATTTTCATTTGATGGACTAACTGTGTTACTCCAACTTGTTCTGCTTTTTTCTTCTTTCCTCTTGATTTATCTATATTTTCTTTAGAACAATACAATTTATTTTTCAGAATGCTCAATAGCTCATCAATATCAGATTTATCTTTGAGTTCACCATTAATGCGTATAGCTTTACATTCAAATAATATCAGATTATCATTTTCACGTAAATAAAAGTCTGGCTGATTATCCTCTTCTTTGATTTTATCGCCACAAAGAATCATCTCTCGAGAAGGATATATTTTGGATGTTATTTTTTCATTAAGACATTGCAAAACTTGTGGTTGAAACAAAACTTTTTCCACAAAATCTTTATTATAGAAGTTAAACGCATCCTTGAAACTATCTTTTAAATCAAAAAACAAACTGTTATAGAGCCTCTCAACTAAAATAGGAAAACAATATATAATATATTTATTATCATCTATTTTAATTAAAGGGCGTGATCTAAATACACGATAATCTACATTATTATCTCTATTTTTTATCTTAGTATTATTATAGGGAATGTGCTCATTTAGATTGATGGAAAGAAAATCTAACACAGCGATGTTTAGCGTACCATCAACATCTTGTAATCTATTTAAGTCTATGACAGGACATCCTTTCTCTTGTTTCTTTTGATATTCAAAATCTAAAACAATAAGAGCCAACCATGTTTTAGCATAATCGGACATTTTGGTAATCCCCGCACTTTTATAAAAAATTTCTTTAGCCTTGTCGCAAGCAGGATATGTCTCTATAAATTCAGACAAAATAGAATAATATTGGACTTGTCTTATAAAAACGCCTCTGGCATCTTGTCCACTAATATCATTCATGATAAAGAAATTCAAAAAACTAAAAGTAGCAAGATTTTGTTCATTTGTGCTATTGAAACTCATTAGGTTTTCATTTATTTGAAGTATGACTCGGAACAAATCATATTCAAAATCCTCTATATCTCCATCATTCTTATATTCATTTATAGGGATAGAGAAGATAATTCTCATTAATTCCAAAGAGGTTTTAGTAGTACAATAACAGAATATCTTTTGACCACTTTTTTTTGTGAGTTGCTCAAACCGATTATTTAAATCTTCAAGATGCTTTTCACTATGACTGGAAAAAAACGTATTATTCTTATCTGGTATATACGCTCTTCCATAATTATGACTTAAAATATTGCTGCTTAACACTAAATATTCTTTATTATACTTTTTTAGCACGCTGGAAATATCTATTTCTTTTTCTTCGGGAAATAGATCATGAAACTCAAGTATCTTTTCTATTGTTATATTCATCTTAGATTAATGATATTTGAAAAACATCTCAACACTCTTGCAACAGAGAACGTTTTATAAGAAAATACGTACAAAACTGTCTGTCAACCAATACTGAATACTATCATTGTCATGTCCTTCTTCTTTTAAATAATTTGCAATATAATTTAAATCTTCAAAGCTATGATCTGGACGAAATTCATCCATATCTTGCCACCTGTTTTTATAAACAGATAAAAGAACTAATAGTTTTGAGTCTATTTGCATTTCCTTGAAATCCTGTTTATATTTTCTTATTAACCATTCTATTACAGAGAGGTTTTTACTTAAAACTATTTGCTCTCCAATAATGGCTCTATCAACTATAAAATTTATTTCATTATGATATGATTTCAAACCTGAGGAACGGATTCCCTGGACAATATTATCTATTCCATTAGAAACATCTGCAGATTGTTCTGAAAGCATCGCCTCTATAAAAGAATCATATGAAACATGGCTACTCAATAAACTCTTCGCAATCATCATAATATCTTCTAAACTCTTTTTACGTTCTTCTGATAGAGTATTTATATATTGTATAACATCCGACAAATAAGCCATCTGAACATTCTTCATAAACGAATCAGTTCTAAATTTTTCGGAAAGAGTGTTATATTTACTGATATTCTTCCTTAAATTCTCTGAGATAATCCTAAACTCTTGATCATCCCATTCTGTAATATCTTTAAAGGCTTGTAGGCGTATATAATTTGGAGTACTCCAACCATTTCCTTCAGCTAATACACCACAATGCCAAATGTCTTTCTCAAGAATCTTTTGCTTCGCCTTTTTAGTTATTTCCTCATCATTTTTAGCCAAAATACAAATGTAAAAAAGAGACCCTACTTCTGAGGGGATGTCATCAAAACTGACCTCTTTTAATTTAGTCATGAACAGTTTTAATAACCTATCTGGCAAGCATTTGTTTATATTTAAGAAATAAATAATTTGAGTGATGTCATTTTGAGGATATGTCCCTATCAGTTCTTTCAAAAAAATAGAGCATACGTCATTCAAATCTCCCTTTAAGTATTTAAGATTCATATGAGAGCAGATTATGCTTTGAGCAATTTCCATATTATCTTTTGCATGTTGCAAAAGAGTTTTTAAAATAATACTAATATGATTCTTATTCTTTAAACAGGCAACTGCACTATCTACATTTTCTACAATCACTTCATTGTAAGAATATTCTGTTATATGAGAAATCATAGAATCAAAAATATTTGCTTTAAAGTTTTCAAACCAAATTGATTCATCTACACATAAATACAGTGGAGATGTAATTCTTAATATTCCAGATAAGAATATTTCTGGAGTGTATGGGCTTCCATATGCCTTTAAAGATAATAGTAGTAACTCTTGATTTTCTTCTAATAAATCTGGATTAAAGGCATAATCTTGCCCTATACGTTCTAATACATCCTTATCATTATATTGAATTGAATAAAAGAAACAAGGATATGGGAAATACTTAAATAAATTCTTGCAAATTTTATACCAGTCCTTAATATCCACAAAATAAGTAATACCATAATTTAAGTACAATCCTGTGTCAAATATAAATTGCAAAAATCTAAGGCTTTGTTCATATCGACTATTATCTCGACCAAAACTGTGTGTAGAGCCAATCCAACCTCTCTGTTTGGGTTTATCTTCTTTACCATTTAATTTTTCAACAATATAACTGATTATCTCACCTTGACCATAAATATTATTTCGTAGAAAATAATCTAAATTATATGGTCGAGGATAATGTAAAGAAATATAGTTAGCTAAAACGCATGCATACATTTTTTCTTGTATATTGTCAAGGGTTTCAATATATGATGATATGAGATTAAATGCCTCTTCACTCCCATTAAATGCAGCTAACCTCATGGCTTTTGCTTGTAACCAATATCCCTTCGCATCCCAACCTTCTAAAAGTTGCTGAGCTGTCTTAAAATCTAAATGAAATAATTTCCTTTGAATGTTTTCATAGGTAAAATAGTCAGACGAAATAACATCATGTAACGCCTCTTCACTTCCCGTAAGAGTTTCGCTTCTTTGTACAAGCTCTTGCCAAAGTGGAATTGAATCCAAAATAGGCTTATCTTGTAGCAATGAAGAGTAAAAGCAAGGTAGCTGTCCCGTTTCTTTAACAGCAAGTGCAAATAAATAGGCTTCGTCTTCTGTAAGATTTCCTTTTCTTCTAAGAGCTGTTTCTATAAAGTATTCTTGATTATCAACTATCTTACAAAATTGATAATTATACTTCGTGTTTTTTATGCGTTTTATGATATCAGATAAATCTTCTTGGTTATAGAATTTTGTACTTGCAGTATACCATAACTCTTTATATACGAAAGAAGTAGTTTTCTCTGAATTAGTTAGCTCTACTTTTGCTGTTTCGTATTCTATCAAACTCTTAGATTTGTCTTCAGCAGTATTATTTTCTTTACCACCAGTCTCTGCCGATTTCTCATTTCCCGTTTCACAAAGAAATTTTAGAAAACTTTCAAGAATTTCTTTATAGGAATTAGGAGCAGATAATGAGATTTCAGATTGATTATACCTAAGTAAGGTAAGAACTTCATTATCCACAAGATTGATTTCTCGTATATAATGATTTTTATAATAAAGTTTCTTACCAGAACCTTCTTCATCTTTAAATGTTACAAGGTAAATTTTAGGACCTTTATCTTTCCCCTTTCCAAGAATATCACTTATCCATTTAACCCACCCCATATAATTAGGATCATTCCCAGAGAAGCCCAATAGACAAAACTTTCCTTGTAGCATGGAAATTCTCATTAAATGAGAAAAAGCTTCATGCTTGTCAATATAAGTTTCATAATCTTCTTGAGCAATTATATAGCGTAGGTGTTTGTCTCCATCAAATTCAAACTCATCATTATCTTCTATTTTTAGTGACCCATGTATTTTAATTATACTACGATTTTGAAAGCCATTTGATAAACTCCATGATGATTTCACCATAGGAATTGGAGACTCTAAAAAACAATCAGATGTAAATTCTAACAGATTGTCATAATTTGTTGTATATATATTTTTAAATTTATCGCATAATAACAACTGTTTATGTGCTGAGAAATCAGATTCTATAATATCAGATTTCTTTTTATCTTTTATATATAGAGATATAGTACCATTATCATTTTTTTTCACATAAGGTGTGCGCTCTTCTATATAATCTTCTATAACCTCCCGGTATCCTTTCTGACGTATATATTTCGAAACTATTCCTAAATATCCATACTTATTTAAAAGATTACCGATAAATTCTTCCTTTCTCTTTTTCTTTTCGACTTCAAGATATTTATCTACAGTACAATAAGAATAGTTACTTATATACTGATTTATTTCTAATTTAAATAAATCATCTATAAGATCTTCTAATAATGAGTTCCAGTCTAAATAAAGAGATGATACATTCTTAGAAAATCCTGCACCAATAAGAGCAGAAACCAGCCCTTTATCATAATCTTTTTTTAGTTCATTAAGATTTTCAATATTATTGTTTGCTTCCATCTTCAATATGCTATGTTCTTGATAAAGTCATTAATATTTACAAGTTGTATACCGTTTCACCCCCACAGATATTTCTAATCTTGAGGCGGAGAGGTTTGTTATCAGAGGTTATTGTACTATCCCAAAAAGTTTTGGTATCAACACCGTTCTTACGTACATAACCAAGGCGGTCTATGAGGATTTCGGAGTCGCTGTGCCAAGGAGAAAAAGAATCTGCTGAAGTACTATCAAGGCTGAGGAACTCGATTGTTTCAAGTCATTCTTCACTCAACGTAATGGAATTAAAGTCTTTACCATTCCCCGACACTTGTTGCTGTCCTTTTAAGATTAAACTCCTCTATCTTTTTATTCATACGACCGTTAAAAATACTGTTTATTCTTTTAATATTACTCATAATACTCTTTCATAAGTAAGATTTAGCTTATAGGATTAAGAAATTACAAACTCTCATCCTTTACGTATCTTTTCCTCGATTATTTATTAGAGCTTTCTTTTCTTCACTCGCCAACCTCCTTTCTACCTTTTTAACATCTTCCGCTGGAGGGAGATTCTCTGGTATAATCCCACGTTGAATCATCATTTGGCGAACAGCTTTATTATTTTCTATATGTTCATTACTGATTTGACCTTCTCCATATAAGTCCTTTTGTTGCACATTGACGTTAGTCATTTCAGCTGCAAAATCCTTCGCTTTAATACTGATAGTCGGTAGGAAATCAGCAACAGGTCTACTTGCAGGCACTCCCATCTTCTTTTTCATTTGTGCTGTACTCAAGCGAAACAATGCCTGATCTCCTTTAGAGCGGATTACTGCAAAGCCTTTACTGTCAACACCTCTTTCATAGAGAATGCCAGATAAATGCTTTTCTGTCTCTTGCAGCTTTGTACGTGCTTTCACACGTTCTATCTCCAATAGCCTTTGCTCTATTAACTCAGCCTTACGTGTCTGCATCGCAAAATAGGTTTGTGCAAATGCTATCTGTTCTTTACGTGGGTCACCATTTTGTGCAATTAGGTAACAGCCATAGCGAGTTAAGAGAATATCATCAATCTCCCTTTCTGATCCTGACCCAAGATTAACCATTTTCCTGACGCCAGGAAAATGGTCAGAAACCAAACTCCCTGCATTTTTACAGGCAATTTTGGCTTTATCTATTACTTTCGAGAAGTTCTCCCATTTAGAATAACCCAACAGCTGCTGAAGTTCGCGTGCACTCCAACATTCAATCCCCTCAACCTCTACAGCCACAGCTTCAAAGCCATTATATAATTCTTGAATTACTTCTTTTTTCATTATATCAGTTTTGTAGATTTTATCTTATTCATAGCAGCAAGACTTAGAACACTTTATAGCTTAGATATTAAATATCTCACACTTTATCTCCATTTACGAACAAGAAAATATACAGTGTCCTTCCTTGCGCTCTTTCATAGATGAGTTTTTAGTTATACTTCCCATTAACATGGGTAACACTTTGCAAATATAATATAAAATATTTATATAA
>CAUVDL010000051.1:0-16326 GCA_963550695.1 uncultured Prevotella sp.
CGTCAGAGAACTAAGTTTGGACAAATCTTTATCACTCCAAATTCCGGAAGAACCAAAATTCTGACATATTTATATGAGGTGGTTGATAGAACAAACTTTTTCCTTACTCTTATCTTATTCTCCTTATGTGCTTGTCTCTCAACAGAATGTTTGTTATATTCCTAATAAATTAGGATTGTTTATTATATTTTTTATGCTTACCTTTGTCATCATTAACGATATATAAAAACATTTGAAATAAGATTATATGATTAAGTCTAAACTGAGTTTTGCTCTGTTACTGGCGTCATCTTTGCCAATAGGAGTACAAGCTAACAACATTATCGAAAGCGGAGACACTTCTCGCATCTATGATATTGACGAGGTTGTCGTCGTTGATCAACCAAAGGAAGCCTTTCGACTACGTCAACAGCCATTGAGTAGTACTTCTTTCAATGGTGATTTGATTCGTGGACTCAATGTGCAGGATGTTCGCAACCTCTCTGTGTTCGTCCCTTCATTCTCTATGCCTGAGTATGGAAGTCGCTACACCTCTTCTATATATATGCGTGGTATTGGCTCACGTGTCTATTCGCCAGCTGTGGGTATTTATGTAGATGGTATGCCAATCTTGAACAAGAGTGCGTTTAATTTCCATACATACGATGTTGATCGTATTGATGTGTTGCATGGTCCACAGGGTACACTTTATGGTATGAACACTGAGGGAGGACTGATTCGTCTTTATAGTCGTAACCCTTTCCAGTATCAGGGAACGGATGTAAAACTCTCGATTGGTACAAAACTGCATCGTCAGATAGAGGCAAGTCATTATGAGAAACTAAATGATAAGATGGCTTATTCGGTAGCTGGCTTCTATGGAGGGCAGAACGGATTCTTCCGTAATCAGTATGACGGCTCACATGCCGACCTTATTAATGAGTTTGGCGGTAAGGGACGCTTCCTTTGGCGTCCAACGGATAGACTGAACTTTGACTTTATTGCTGATTATCAATATACTCGACAGAATGGTTTCCCATACGGTCAGGTGGTGACAGAAGACGAACTTTCTTCTGCTACAATCACCTCACCTCTTTATGGATTGAAGGCTGGTACACAATCGCCTAACCAAAATCGTCAAGGCAATTACCGCCGTAATATCATCAATACAGGGCTGGGTATTAAATATGCAGGAAACGGATTTGATATTAACTCGATGACTTCTTGGCAGTATCTACGTGACTATATGCTCATGGATATAGACTATCGTCCGCAGGACTTCATGCACCTTACACAGCGTCAATTAGGGAATACTTTGACAGAGGAACTTTCTATCAAGAGCCGTAATAATAGCAAATGGCATTGGACCTTCGGTGCTTTTGGTTCTTATCAGTGGTTGAAGACGACAGCTCCTGTTTATTTCGACCAAGATATGAATAGCTACCTGTCTAAGAAGATTACCGACTATGCTTATAACGGTATGCTCAATGCAATGGCAAAAGGTATGGCACAGAGAATGATTGCAGGTGGAATGTCAGAAGAACTTGCCAATAAAACGGCACGTGCAAGTGCTGCTGCGGCAATCGCTGCAGCAGGTGGTGTAAACATTAATATGGCAATGGAGCCAGTTCCGGGTGTCTTCCATACGCCAACTCTCAACTTAGGTGTTTACCATGAGAGTAATGTCGCACTTTCTGATCGCTTGATGGCGACCTTGGGTTTGCGCTATGATTATTCACGCGTAAGCATTGACTATGCGACATCTGCACGTTTGGCGTTGCAGGAGAGTGTGATGGGTGTAAATATTAATCCTGTTATTACTTCTGTGTTGAAACATAGCGAACATGATAGCTTTAAGCAGTTCCTTCCAAAACTTGGTATGACTTATCGTCTTCAGGATGGTAGCAATGTCTATGCAACATGGTCAAAGGGCTATCGCGCAGGCGGTTATAACTTTGAGATGTTCTCTGATGTACTTCAAGCTGAGACCTCACAAGCTGCTAACAAGGCACGTGCTGATGTGGATATTGCGCATGATGAGGCTTACTATGAGCGTATTGCAAAGACAATCGAATATAAGCCTGAGACAAGTTGGAACTATGAGGTGGGAGCACATCTTAATCTCTTTAACAACCAGGTTCATCTTGACCTCGCCGCTTATTATATGCAGATTCGCAATCAGCAGCTCTCTGTGATGGCTGGTAACTATGGTTTCGGACGTGTGATGACCAATGCTGGGCGTAGTCATTCTTGTGGCTTAGAGGCAACACTTCGTGGTGTTGCGTTAGATAACAAACTTTCATACGGACTTAGTTATGGCTTTACAAGTGCTCAATTCGATGAGTATAAGGACTCTATTGCTGGAATAGGAACAGTTGATTACAAGGATAAGCGTGTTCCTTTCGTGCCACAGCATACACTGGGTGCCAATGCTGATTATCGTATAGATGTTGACCCTGCAGCCTTGCTCGACCCATCAAATCGTTTCCATTTGCGCAGTGTAACGGTGGGACTCAACCTCTCTGCGCAGGGCAAGACTTACTGGGATGAGCAGAACTCTATCGGTCAGAACTTCTATGCTGTCTTAGGTGCCCATGCCGATGCCGACTTCGGTCCGCTGCATGTTAACCTCTGGGTGCGTAATCTGACAGATACAAAATATAACAGCTTTGCTGTTCAGAGTGCTGCCACTGGCACACGCTACACCTTTGCTCAGATGGGTAATCCATTCCAGATGGGTGTAGATTTCAGAGTGCATTTCTAATGAGGGAAAGCCTCCCCCGCCCCCTCCGAAAGGAGGGGAGGTAAATAGGATAAGACTTGGTATAGGTTATCAAGATTTTATTCCTTGTTTTTGTAAAATCAAGTAGAAAGGTTGTAGATGTAAATCATTAGCTTGTAACCTATTGATATAAATGTAATTGACCTACAAATAAAGTGAATGAATCTTCACACTTTAGTTGTAGGTCAATTCTTTTTATAGGCAATATAAACTCTTCCCAACGCCGATATCCTCTTCTGTGAACAACATATTATAATGTGATTAAGTCTCAACACCACTCGTGCTAAGCCTTAACACCATGTGTGCTGAGCCTTAGCACCACATGTGCGCAGCGTGAAGACATCGTCAATAGTTGATAAACCAGGCTTATAGTTGTCATTAAATAAATCGTAGAATAGTAAGAGAAATTACATGATGGCTGTCTATAAGGTATAGAGAAGAGGGTGTGTCAAAATAGACACTTCCTCTTTTTGAAGAAACTGTTGACCTATTTTGTGGAAACCGTCAACCCTTTTTGAAAAAACAGTCGACTGTTTTTGAAAAATAGTCGACTGCTTTGATGAGAACTGTTGACCCTTTTTGTGGACAGAGTAAGTTTTAGAAAATAAAAAGAGAGGATGTGTCTATTTTGACACACCCTCTTCAAATAATACGTCAAATTATGATAATTGATTACTATTATCGCTTCACAATCTTACAAGTTGTTTTGCCAATGTTTAGGAAATAAATTCCTGACGGTAGGTTGGTAACACTGATAATGTTGTCACCAGCTTTAACATTGTGCTTACTGATAAGATTTCCTTGAACGCTGTATATACGTACAGTGCTTGCTTTTGTAACAGAAAGGGTTACGTTATCAGTTACAAAATCATTATGAACAGATAATTCTGTATCACCAGAAATAACCTCATCAATGCCTAATGGAATAATTTCGCCATCTACTTTATTACCAATTGATTGGAAGTGTTCGCCATAGGTAGGTGGAGTGTCAAAGTCAAAGGTTGGACCGAGGTTCTGTTTGTTGCTGAATAAATTAGATGGGTCTGGCTGGTTAAGTGTGGTATAAACATTGAATGGAACAACGTCTGTCGGATAATAAAGCCATGCTGCACCTCCATTGTTGTAGAGAATGTTCATGTAATATCGTCCCTTATTTAAATATCTTGTTGGGAGTGATACTTCAATATATCCGCTATTATTAGGCTTAAGTGTGATGGTTCTTGTCTCTGTCATGTTGCTATTGAGAGGCTTAGAACTCAGTTGAGCATCTGTGACATAGAACTTCACGCGGCCTTCGAAACCATTGACAGACTTCAAGTAAACGCGAGCAGTAAACTTGCTATTGCTGGTTGACACATAAGCATTATCAGAACCGAGATAACTACCACCTTGATAGAAATAGATTGTCTGTAACTTTAAATCGTGAACAGTTTGTGAGTCATTATCACTATCGTCAGGTGTATTGATTGTTAGCTCACCTATTTTCCATACTTTTGAATCAGTTTTTACTTTTACAGCCACCTCTTCACCATCAACATCGTATCCAGCAAGTAGGCTATATTTACCTACTTCCAACTGTTTAAAGTTGTCGTTTGTATAGAAAGAGAAGGTTACACGCTCACCTCTTGCTATTTTAGCATTTCCTTCTGAGATAAGTGTAGCTGCCTTTACATTGTCTGATTCTGCTGGTAATACATATAGCTTCAGGTTACCATTATAGTCTGCATTACCTTCATTTGCCAGTGTCGAAACAATCTTTGTGTTCTGACCTTTCTTGATATACTCTGTTACTCTTTGCACAGCATAGAGTTCTGGCTGCTTAACAACTGGATTTGGAGTAGGGTCGGGGTCGGGATCAGATTTTCCAATAGTAACTGTTCCGGCAACGGCATCAATAGCCTTGAAGCCTGTTCCTTTGGCATAATTTACTGTAAGGTTGTAAGTTCCAGCCTTGACATTAGCAAGATTGGCGTAGAAGGTTATCTTCTTCGTTGACGCTGCGCCAATAGACGCTGTTGTTGTAGAGAGAATCGTTGAGTAAGCATCATTCCCTTCTTGATAGAAGGCAAGAGCCAATCGACCTGAATAAGCAGATTCGCTGTTCTTATTACCAATAGTGATTGTAACTGGAACTGAGTACAGTTGTGCTAAAGTTGTCTGCTGGCACTTAGCTGCAATGTACAAATTTGAACCTGTTTCTACGTCGGGTTGTGGATTAGGCTTTGGTTCTGGGTTAGGATTAGGTTCTGGATCAGGATCATCATTACGATCAGGTTTAAGGTAACGCAGCATCTGTTGATTAGAACTGTATCCACCACTGCCACCACCAATACCCTCTTGTCCAGGGCGAAGCACATTAAGTTTATGCCAACCATTTGAAGAATAGTTCCAGCCCCAGTCAACATGTACGAAGCCATTAGAAGCAAAACCATCGAGAACAAAGCAATGTCCACCACCAGCAGAAAAGCCTGCATAAACAACGGGGCCGTAATCACGCAACTCATCATGTATCTCTTTTAGCCAACTTTGCTCGTAATAATAGTCGCTGCGTTGAAGGAACCTAACAGTATTTTTATAGCCGAAATTACGTGTAAGAACTTCTGGAGCATTGTAGACGTATGCACCGGAACCGCCGAAGGCAGCTGGGTTATAATCCATCTGTACAGCATAACCAATATCGCGTAGAAGACGTCCGATGTTATCAGCTTGTGTAGATGTAATGTCGCGTCCAGTCGTTCTGTCACGTCCATATCTGTCAATTCCAGCAGGCATCTGACTCCAATCGTAAGCTGCATTCTCTGAACCTTGTCCATCAAAGTTCAATGACATGTAGTTACGTTTCCAATAGTAGCTCACTGACCCATGTGCCTTACGTGGCCACTTGTGCCAACGTAGTACGGTACAGATAGCTGTTGCCACACAACCTGACACAGTTTCATAGGTATTACCATTGTAATGATAGTTAGGGGCATACAGGTTGAAAGGCCAACTTTGTCCCCAGCTGATAGGTGTTGTAAGCTTTGTTCTACGGTCAGTGGCATATTCGAGAAGCGGACTAATCTCTATCTGATAGTTGCTTGCTTGCATGGTCGCTACCTGTTTAAACTCTGGTGATGGAATGTCAGGAGTGTTTTCGATAGCCCATTTTATCTGGTTGCAATACTCATCATATAACCATTTAATAGAAGGATTCTCTTGGATATCGTTCTCTGACAAGCTACCTTTTTCAGAGAATGCGATAATAGGAGAAACACGATTGTCTGCTGCGATAACAACAAATCCCTGATCGTTACCACGATTGATGATATAATATAAGTTTTCCTCAGCCTTTCCAGCATGAGAAGTCTTATATGGAGCCTTATACGTCATATTGAGTTGACTTGTTGTAGTGCCTTGTCCAAAGAAACTTGAGGCAATCTTTAATGCCAGCGACTGATCAACTGGTCCAGCCAATGATAGCTGATACAGCAAGCATAATAAGGCTAAAAGCGTAAATATTCTTTTCATATTGATAGAGTTGAATTCGACTTAGGATAATAAATGTACTGCAACTTTATCGACGTCTTAGTGGTGACGCCGATAAAATCGCTATTGTTGTTTATTAGTTAAAGAACTTAAGGTCAAGAATCTTTACGTAAGTATGAATCTTGATTTGCTTATAGTTGCTTTCTAATACGACAACAGGGTTGTCACTCTTATACTTTGAGAAGACGCTACCAAGAGTATGATTGAATTGTGTTCGACCATAGTTATATTTATAGATACCGTTCTCTGTGTGCAAATCTGTGATGAATGATATTTTCTGATGGTCGACAAAATCTTCTAAACTTTCGTTCTTATCTTTATCAAACTCAACATTGACGATACCACCAAAGCCTATTGGATGCAATGTTTCTTCTTTCTCACGATAATCAAACCAGAAAGGATTCGACTTATCTATCCCTACCAATTCATGCTCTTGGCCGTTGACACCGACTGAAACCTTTCCCCAGATGTTAGCATCTTTGTCAAGATTAGGTAGCGGACCACTATGCTGTCCAGAGAAACCGAGAACCTGTAACTGCATACGAACCTTCTTAAAAACAGGGACAAAGTCACGTTGTGTAACAGTAAATTCGTTACTTGTAACGACACGTGCCTGTGAATTATCAACAGCATAACGCAAAGAGAAACTGATAGGATACATCTGCTCCATTGGAATATCGGCTGCAAGGAAACGCTGGAAAGAATCAATATCGCCCTTTAGAATCTCTTGCTGGATAGTCTTTCCACCACCAAGGACTGTGATATGTACATCACTCTTAGCTAACATCTTGCGGTAGTTGACAGCCTGATCGACTGATACGTTTACATCAACACCCTTAATTTTGTTCAAAGCAAACTCAATTGCCTCGTTAATATTACGCTCTTTCTCATCAGTCTCGATAGAGAGATAGATGATTCGGCCGTAGTTGATGCTTGAGATGTAAACAGGCTGGTAACCATCGAGAGCATCCTTGTCGATTGACTCAAAGATAGTACCTTTCTTAGGTGCATCGGTTGAAACCGTAAAATGTTTCTGTATGAGTCGTGCCAAGATATGATTTTTCTTCTTATTGAAGTTAAATCCAAGATTGATTGAGCCATTTGCAACTGGTGCAGTCACAGCTACCCCCAGTTTTGTAACAAGTTCTTCTTGGGAGTTTATCTTCTCGACACTCTGTATAGTTGTTACTGGTGATTCCTTCCAATCCATTGTTGCCCACTTATTCCATACTTCTTGATACTCACTTTTACGAATGTTAGGAACAGTGGCTGAAGTTTCGTGTGCCTCTCTTGGATTAGCTGGTGATAAGCTAATAGAGAAGGTTACATCGCCAGTTTTGTGTGAAGTAATCATTGCGTAGGTCCCATTAGCTATCGTACCACCTTTGAGGACACAACCTGGATACACAACATCGCTTGTAGGATCGAAGAGGAAATTCTCATCGAATGTCTGTTTTATTTTGTAATGCCGTGTTGTTTTTACCCAATTACCAGGTATACCATCGAGTACACCTTGTGTTTCTACAATAGGTTTTTCTTCCTCAATAGGTATCGGAGCACCATCATCAGGGTTTACTGGTCCATTGGCACGTGTCATCATTGGTGCCAAGGGCAACGTTTTCAGATAGTTTCGAATTTCCTTCGGATTATTCAAAACCCCTTCTTCACTTTGTTCTTTGGCTGGTGTCAACAGCTCGTCTTGTGAGCAAGCACCAAATGTAATGGCACAAACTGCCATCGAAACAGGCAATACTGCTTTGAAAAGATACTTCTTCATTTTTGTTAAATTTTAGGTAATTATGTTTAAGTTTATTATAAATGACTGCCTCTTTGCGGTCAGAATGGATATCTTTCAATTCAAGTTCTAATAAATGGTATAGATAGAATTAGCTTTTAGTCGTTATTCTGATTACATGCGCCAAGTATAACATTGTTTGCAAATTATGTTAAACTCATGGTATATATGTGTCCCTTTTCCACTTAACAGGTTTCACTCAAAGTGTCTACATTCTCCGGCAAAGATAGGTAATAATTCAATACGAAACCTTGTTTGTTTTTTAAAAATCATTAAAGACAAAGGAAGAAAAGTATAAAATATGTTTATATGAACTAAACCATACATAACCAACAGACTTAATTTGTTTACATAGTTTAAATGGGTCTAAAATCGTCAAAGCTTATAGTATTTAGCTTTATATAAAATGTGACCTATTTATATAAATGTAATTGACCTACAAATAAAGTGAATGAATCTTTGCACTTTAGTTGTAGGTCAATTCTTTTTATAGGCAATATAAACTCTTCCCAACGCCGATATCCTCTTCTGTGAACAACATATTATAATGTGATTAAGTCTCAACACCACTCGTGCTAAGCCTTAGCACAAAGTGTGCTGGGCCTTAGCACCACATGTGCGCAGCATACATCCTTTTGAACTCCCCTCCCTTCGGAGGGGTCGGGGGAGGCTCCCCTACACCCTAATCTTCCCCACTAACTTTCTTTGTTTCCCTTTCCCAATGATAGGAGCGTGAGCATCCTCTGGGAAGAAGATGGTGAACTGTCCTGGTTTAACATTGATGTACTCCTCTGCGCATTGCGTATAGAAGCCGCAATCTCGCTCAGGATTATAGGCAATGTCAGGTTTACCCATATCAGATAAGGCTGTCCAGCCCATTATCTCTGGCTGTAATAAGGGTACTTGAACATCAATATAGTTCTTGTGGAATTCTAATCGTTGTTCCTCCTTTGTTTTTAGTTCTACCTCGTCTAAATTGATAAACAAGTCGTCGCTATCGAGAGTTATGCGACCAGCTTCTTGTTGGCTGAAATCATGTTGGAGAATATACTCCATCATTTCCTTCATTCTTGGATGTAGGTTATAGTACCGATGGCATGCGTTTAAATCTGCTATTATCATCTTTTTGGATTTACTAAATGTTATTGAAAACGACTACAAACATACATATTTATTTTCTGATAGCAAAGGATTGGTCAATAATAACGTGTTCGTGGAATGAAAAAGGAGCACACATAGCGTGTGCCCCCTTTATTTAGGATATTCACAGAGATACGTTTTGTTATAGTGTGACGTAGTCTGTGTATGTAGTAGAGGTCAAGCGAATTGTATTTCGTTCTGACCACTTACTTCTTTTCCCAGCCGTTTTTAGCGTACTTAGGATTGACAGAAAAGTCTCCTGCTCCTATGTCAAGACCTCCGCTGTTTGGTACTCGGTATTGTCCCCATGCACATGGTTTGCTCTTTTTTGTCTTGTTGCTTTTCCATGTACCTGCATATTGATTGTTACAATAGGAATCCGAATGGCTATCAATGTCGTCATAAACGAACTTGTCATCGTTGGTCTCATACCAATAGAACAGCAGATAACCAGTGAAGACACCACTTCCAGTTTGGCTGTCATTTTCTTCTAACTTGTATTTTGCAATACTGCATCCACGTCGTTTGAACTGCCCCTTCATTGAGTCGTCCACACCGTATGTGGGGTGAGTAAATTCCCTGTTCTCAACGATATTAATGGTTCCATGGAAGTTACAACGATAGTTCTTGACAATAGTGATGCCGCTGACATCATATTGGTTGTCGTCCGTTCGTTGAACTTTTTGAATGTCTATCGTGAACTTCTGATAGTCCGTTCCAATATAACCGATGTAAGGAACGCGTTTGTCAGACAATATGTTTGTAAAGTCTGTCTCAACACTTGTGTTCTTACTCTCACTTACCATGGATAGAATCCACTTCGGAACATTAGCCTCCGCCATCTTTTCTTGGCAACTCATGAAAGGTAATACTATCAAGAGTAGTGCTATGTAGCTGAAGAACTTTTTCATAATATCCTAATCAAATTGTGATTACAGGGAATGAACTCCTTATCCGAGGAAGTGTACCTGACCGATGAAATACAGTAGTGCGTAACCCAATATGAGAGAAACAATACCGCTGGTCAAGCCCACCTTGAGCATGTCATTATGCTTCACAAGTCCTGTTGAGTAGGCAATAGCATTCGGTGGGGTAGAGATAGGGAGACACATAGCAGTAGAAGCGGCAATGGCAATACCAATAAGAACAGTACTTGTACCGCCGATACCATCAAGTTTGTCACCCATACCGCGGCATACTACAGCGAGGATTGGGACCAACAATGCAGCTGTTGCTGTGTTTGAAATGAAGTTAGAGAGGAAATAACAAATCAAACCAGAGATAGCGAGGATGACGATAGGACTCCAATCGCCGAATGGAATACTCTCGATAGCAGCATCAGCAAGTCCTGATCCGTTCATTCCCAGTCCAATAGCAAAGCCTCCAGCAACCATCCAAATTACACTCCAGTTAATCTCCTGCATATCTTTTGCGGTGATAACACCAGTGACAGCGAAGACTGCCATTGGAATCATTGAAACAGTGTTGGTATCAATACCTGTGACATCCTTTGGAATCACCCATAAAAGGATAGTGATAATGAAGGTAATGATAACAACCCACATACGCCATCCACGGTGTACCTCACCATCAATTTTCAGATGAATAGTCTTCTGTGTGAATGGGAAGAAGTAAAGAATAATTCTCCATGACAAGAGAAGCAGAACAATCACAAGCGGTGCCATAAACGCCATCCAGTGCATGAAATCGATATTCATGTTAAGTCCTGCTGGGTCGTTAAGATATTTCAGTGCAATGAGGTTTGGAGGTGTACCAATCGGTGTTCCCATACCGCCAAGGTTGGCTGCAACAGGGATAGACATTGTCAAAGCGATACGTCCCTTGCCATTAGCAGGTAACGCTGCAAAGACTGGAGTGAGGAAGGTAAGCATCAATGCAGCAGTCGCAGTGTTTGAAATGAACATAGAGAAGAGTCCTGTGATAAGCAGGAATCCCAAAAGAACATTCTCACTCTTGTTACCAAAAGGCTTGATAAGGTTACGTGCCAAGAGCGTGTCAAGTCCCGACTTCGATGCAGCTATCGCTAAGATAAAGCCCGCAAGGAAGAGCATAATGATTGGGTCTGCAAAGGATGCCATAATTTCCTTTGAATCAAGTAGCTCACCGATGCCGTCACTTTTGAAGACTCCAAAAGCATTCTTGGACACTGTGATACACATGATAGACATGATACTCAGCGACGTTGCCCATGCTGGAATACACTCCGTCAGCCACGATAGGGTGGCAAACACGAAGATTGCAATGATACGTTGTTGTACTACGGTCAACCCATCAATGCCAAAACTGCTTGTGGGAAGGTTCCAAATAATGGCTGTAACCACGATGATGGCTAAAAGTTCCCAAACTTTTTTCATCTCAACGTGGCTACTAAGTTCATTAGACTTTTCTTCTGTCATAGTGTTAGTTGTTTAGATTAATAAATTTAGATTGTTTAGTAAATTTGGGGACGAATGTATAAAAAATATTCTTACCACGCAAAAGAATCTTTCTTTTTTTGTATTTTTGCATAACAAATTCTTGTTTATGCGACAGTTATTGGTATTTACTCTCTATCTTTTACTGTTCTTATCCTGTAACAACCATCAGAAACCTGGGGTTGATAAAAGCGATAAAGGGACGAAAATAGAACTACAGTATGCTCGAAATATAACCATCGAGCGTACGAAAGATTATGTGATTGTACGGCTGTTAAACCCTTGGAAAGAGGGAGCAGTCCTACATACTTACTATCTTATTGAACGTGGAAAAGATGTAAAAGTTCCTGATGATGGTACAAAGGTCGTTACCCCTTTACGCAAAAGTGTTATCTTTACGACTGCTCATGCCAATCTTGTTGAGATGCTTCAGGCACAGAAAGCTATTGCTGGTGTTGCCGATTTGAAGTATATGATTATCCCTGATATTCAGAAGCGCGCAAGAATAAAGGGGGGTATTGTAGACTGTGGGGATGCAATGAAACCTGATGTAGAGCGTATTATAGACTTAAATGCAGATGCAGTCCTGCTTTCCCCTTTTGAAAACAGTGGTGGCTATGGTCGTTTAGAACAAATAGGAGTACCAATAATTGAATGTGCTGATTACATGGAGCGTTCTGCTTTGGGGCGTGCAGAATGGATGAAGTTTTATGGTCTTCTCTATGGTCGGGAGCATGAAGCCGACTCGTTATTCGCTGTTGTTGAACAAAACTATAAGTCTTTAAGTCAGAAGGCAAGCCAGAGTAAGATAACTCGTAGTATCCTCCCAGATCGAAAGGTGGGTGCTGTTTGGTATTTACCGGGTGGGGAGAGCAGTGTGGGCTTACTTTATAAGGATGCCCATGGACGTTATGCTTATTCTAATGATAAGCATAGTGGAAGTCTTGCAATGCCTTTTGAGACGGTTTTGGATAAGTTCGGACAAAGTGATTTTTGGGTGTTAAGTTACAATGGTAAATTCAATCGTCGCCTTTTATTGTCTGAGTATCAAGGGTATGCTAAGCTAAAACCTTATCAGACAAAGGAAATCTATGGATGCAAGGTAGACAGTAAGCCCTACTTTGAGGAGGTCAGCTGGCGTCCTGATTGGTTACTATCAGACTTAATTCAACTCTTCCATCCTGACTTGCATATCGCTCCGTTGCGTTATTATCAGAAGTTAGAAGATTGATAGAATCGAAACGATAAGATGATGAAACGGAATATTCTTCTTTTTATAGGCTTAGCAGTAAGTATCCTATTTCTGTTTGGATTGAATCTTATAACAGGTTCGGTTCAGATACCTTTTGCTGATGTGTTGGATATTCTGTGTGGTCGTTTTATGGGAAAGGAAAGCTGGCAGTACATTATTTTAGAGAACCGACTCCCACAAACACTCACCGCTATACTCTGTGGAGCCTCCTTGTCTGTATGTGGTTTAATGCTTCAAACAGCCTTTCGCAACCCTTTGGCAGGTCCGGATGTGTTTGGCATCAGTTCAGGTGCGGGCTTAGGTGTTGCCTTAGTGATGTTGCTATTAGGTGGAACTGTATCAATATCAATGTTTACTGTTTCAGGCTTTCTTGCTATTCTCACTGCTGCTTTTGTTGGAGCAATCGCTGTGACAGCACTCATATTGTTTCTTTCTACTATGGTACGCAACAGCGTTTTATTGCTGATAGTGGGTATTATGGTGGGATATGTCTCCTCTTCCGCCGTTTCTCTGCTGAATTTCTTTGCATCAGAAGAAGGTGTAAAGAGTTATATGGTATGGGGAATGGGCAATTTCGGAGGTGTTTCGATGAGTCATATTCCTCTATTCTCTGTACTGTGTCTGATGGGTATCGGGGTGTCCTTTCTATTGATTAAACCACTGAATATCCTACTTTTAGGGCCACAATATGCAGAGAGTTTAGGTGTTAGTACACGCCAGCTTCGTAATATATTATTAGTTGTTGTAGGACTATTAACTGCTATCACAACCGCTTTCTGTGGACCTATCTCGTTTATCGGTTTAGCTATTCCGCATATAGCCCGCCTCTTGTTTCGCACTGAAAATCATCAGGTTCTTCTTCCTGGAACAGTGTTGAGTGGTGCTGCTATCGCTTTGCTTTGTAACTTTATTTGTTATCTTCCTGGGGAAGCAGGTATTATTCCACTCAATGCCGTCACACCACTTATTGGCGCACCCGTCATCATATACGTGATAGTTCAGCGTCGATAATGGTTTGAAAAATTATTACATATATTCGGGTAAAACGCCTACAAATAATAACAAAAACGCACATAAAAAGCAGGTTTGCAATTAGCAGGAAATCAGTTAGTTATAAGGTGGTATGAGAAAGGTGCTTAATAGGACTCCAAAAGGGCGTTAGTAAGGGTCTTAAAGGGCATCTTTTGCAAGTCAATTGGGCGTCTTTTAGAAGCCAAAAGAGCATGAATTGGTTTTGAACTACATGAAAATAGTTTATAAATAGCGTAATGTGGGGATAAGTTGTTGGTTGAAGTTGGATAGACATCGTGGCTATTTGCATTTCACCTTGTAGTTTATCCCCCTTTTACGACCATCTAATTTGTGCGTAGTCATACCATGCAAGAGTAAGCCTTGCTTCTATTTCCAAACTACGTATTTAATGGAAGAACGCTTACCCCATGTATTTCCCAATAAAACAGATGTTGTTATATCTGTCAAGAATGTAATAAAGGAAAGGATGGTCAGCCTTGAAGGTGAACGTAGATGAACTATCCATAGCTGATAATTTGGCAAATAGCATAACTTGAATGGCTTTTGCACTGATTCCTTCCTCGTTAATATTCATGTTTATTTGCTGGAAAACATCGTCAACAGTAAGTGGTTGAGTACTCATCTTACTGAAATCGGCTTCACGAGAGAATAGATTACCTAAGCCCATTTCACCATAAAGCTGTTTCATAGGAATATTTGCAGAGATGGTAAAGCGTGGAAAAAATACGTTTACATAGTCATACACTTTAGTGTTTTGAGAGATTTTATGCATTTCTTTGATTGTTAACTTGCGAATGATATCCTGCAAGTTATTCTTCTTTAGAGGTAGGACAGCATATAGACTAAAGCCGTTTTCTAAAGGCATACGCAGCACTTGATAATCCTTTGTGGTATAACCTTGATACTTTTGCATCGTATCATAGTTTCTCATCATATTGACCTGCTTGCTTTTACCATCCTCAGTGAAGAAAGGCATAGGCTTTGTGATATCTTTGTCGAACGGTAAGCTCCAAGCCGTCTTAAGCGTAACGGCATTGATAAGCTGTGCGGCACGAGGTCCTGTAAGGTTGATAGGCAAGGATTGAATCTCACCTTTGGTGATTGTTTTACAAAGTCTGTTAGCACTTTCTTTGCCCTTCGGAGTGTTGGCAGAGTCGATAATATTGGTAAAATAATAGTGTTCTAATGCTTCTTGAAAATCGGGTAATAGTTTTGTTTGCTCATGCATCATTAGGAAGTTGGCAGTAATCATATATCCCATCGACTCATTATCCACATTTGTCTCCTCCTTTCTCTGACCAATCAGCATTGTTCTGTTAAGTGAGTTAATGGCATCAAGGTCATCAGCCGTATAGCCAAGTGCCTTCGAAATGACCTCTTGTGTCTTTCCGTTTGCACCGTTGTTAATCATGTCTAATGAATAAACGACAGCCATGGGCGATAAAACTATACTCTCCTTGCTGTTCTTGTTGGCTAATAGTTGGAACAACTTCAGACTGAACATATTTGAACTTGAGACGAACTTTGTCTCCTCTTCAGACAGAACGTAATCTGGTTTGGCTTTTTTAGCAGCATCTTCAAGTGTCAGCTGTGAACTTGTTGTTGCCTCCTTAGCTGTATTTTCAAGTATATGTAGAGCTTTTTTAGATTGTGTGCAACAAACTAATAAAAGTAGGATAGGGACATATAGAAGTTTTTTCATCATTGCGATTTGTCTGTTTATATTTAGAAAAGATGACTCAAAGATACAAAAAAAGATGCGCTATCATACATAAAGGAACTCTTTTTCTACTTAAAAGTCATTTTTTCTCTTATTTCAACCACTATGCCATACATTTTTTATACTTTTGCAAATTGAATGCGTAGCAATACATCTCTATAAAATACTAATAAAAATCATTCTATACATGAGTAATTTACAACTATCGCCGATGCGAAAGACAATA
This sequence comes from uncultured Prevotella sp., assembly GCA_963550695.1. Taxonomy (GTDB): domain Bacteria; phylum Bacteroidota; class Bacteroidia; order Bacteroidales; family Bacteroidaceae; genus Prevotella. Next base: position 15,887 of record CAUVDL010000051.1, read on the forward strand.
GTGGGAGTGCAATTCCTCTTTGTTGCTTTCGGTGCTACTGTTCTCGTCCCTTTGCTCGTGGGACTTGACCCAGCAACAGCGTTATTCACAGCAGGTTTAGGAACGTTTATCTTTCATTTGGTTACGAAAGGTAAGGTTCCTATTTTTTTGGGTTCTTCCTTTGCCTTTATTGCTCCAATTATCTCAGCTTCAAAGCAGTGGGGGATGCCTGGAACGTTGGCAGGAATAGCAGGTGTTGCACTCGTCTATTTCGTGATGTCAGCACTGATTAAATGGCAAGGAAAGAAACTATTGGATAAGCTTTTCCCACCAGTTGTTATCGGTCCGGTAATTATTTTGATTGGTCTTTCTCTGTCAAAGGCAGCGGTAGATATGGCGAAAACAAACTGGCTTATAGCCTTTATCTCATTGGGAACGGCTGTGACAGTCCTCTCTATGGG
>CAUVDL010000052.1:0-16098 GCA_963550695.1 uncultured Prevotella sp.
ACCATTACACATACGATGCCAACGGTAATCCAACGCTGGTAACGAACGACTCTACGAACACTACCCGTGAGATGTACTGGGATGAAGGCAATCGCCTGATGGTACTCTCTGACAACGGCAAGACGAGTCGTTACACTTACAACGCTGCTGGTGAACGCATCATGAAGAGTTACGGTACGATGGAGGGTGTGTATATCAATGGTGCACCACAAGGCATCACGTTCCACGAGACAGACAACTTCACACTTTATCCTGCAAATATCCTCTCTGTAAACAAGAATCGCTTTACAAAGCATTACTTCATTGGTGATAAACGAGTTGCTTCAAGGATAGGAACAGGTCTGTTCAATAATGTCTATGGGCGTAACGGCTCATACGTAACAGCTGGTCAGCAGGACTATGCTGAGCGTATGAATCAGATTCAGACACAGAAGGAGGCATATTATAAGAAGGTGGGTGTAGCTCCTGGTGTACCGACCGAGAAGGGTGCATATGGTGATCCAGAGAACACGGGTGTAGGTTATAATGCCGTTCTCACAGAACTTGGTAACCATGATGTGCCACAGGGTTGGATTCAGACTCCACGCCCCAACACCACACCGAATACCAACCCCGGTCCACCTGTAAGCTGGAATGACCCGAGCAACCCTGACGACCCACAGGCTGGTTACGGCTACATTGCCAACGATACCACCAAGGAAGAGACTTTCTTCTATCACAGTGATCATTTAGGCAGCACATCCTACATCACAGATGATAAAGCCAATATCACACAGTATGATGCTTACTTACCATATGGGGAGCTATTAGTTGACGAGCATAGCAGCAGTGAAGAACTACCATATAAGTTCAATGGCAAGGAGATGGATGAAGAAACAGGTTTGTACTATTACGGTGCAAGGTACATGAACCCTGTGGCAAGTATTTGGTATGGGGTGGATCCGTTGGCGGAGGAGTATGTAAATACAGGTTCTTATGTATATTGCGTAGACAATCCGATTACACTAATTGATGCCAATGGGAAATCTTTTTCTTATCCTGACGATCAAAGTATTTGGTCTGGTATTGGCTCTTTCTTCAAAGGAGTATACAAGAGCTTCAAGAATACCTATAATATGGTTAGGCATCCCATTAACACACTAAAGACGATGGGGCATGCTGCCGCTCATCCTGTGAATACAGCAAAAAATATTTGGCATACAGCAAGAGAGAGATGGGATAGAGGTATTAATAGTAACGATATAAATGAAAGAGGAGAAGCATGGGGAGAGACGGGAGGTGACATAGCCCAAGCCGCAATAGGTGCAGGAACTACTAAAGGGATAGCAAAATTTTCAGCTAAGGAAGTTTCAAGGGTTGCTAAAGTAGTACAAACTGCAAGGGCTGTAAGTAAAAATTCCGTAGTTTTAGGTCGAGGTGAAATTGCTGTGAAGGAGCTAATGGGAGCAGCAGGAGAGAATCAATTAATTAATTTTACAAAAGGGGTTGAGGTCATTAAAACAACAAAGGATTTAAATCTGTATCGATATTTTGGTGGAACTGTAACGGATATTGGACCATATCTCTCAAATGGACCAATTGGAAGATTTATAGATAGGCGTGGGCTTGCACTGAAACCAGAATGGAATAATACAATGGAGGGACTTGCAGAAATACAAGTACCTAAAGGAACTATTATGATGAAGGGAACAGCAAAGTCGCAGGGAGGACAATGGATAGGGGGAAGAACCCAATATTTTACAGTGGGTAAATTAAATAGGGTTAAATAGAAGTCTAATGAAAAAAAGTATTGTATATGCGGAAATGGGAAATCCTTGGAGATTCCCATCTTCTTATGAAGTTGCTTCCTGTAGGATTCAATTTAAGAATTTACACAATTTTGGAAAAGAAGGTCCATTGTGTGGAAAATTATTTATAAATGACACACAACTCACAATTCCCGATTATGATGGTTTTGGAGGGCCAATCATAAAAAATAATAAGTATATATATCTACCTCTCTATCAGATGAAAACAGGAAACAGGTCAAACAGTCCAAGAGCATATATTGTGGAAATAGATATTTCTAAAAAAAAATATCGGCTAATAGGGAAAAGAGTTGAATATGCTATCGTTTATCTTGATTTTATGGTAGATGACATACTATATTTTTATAATTCTCCAATGAAGAATGATAAATTGCTTAAATATATTAATATTAATTCTATTTATAAACCTTGGAGTTGGAAAGATAGATGTTCTCATTTCTATCATGAATTATTATTCTTTTTCCATGATTTGTTTTCATAAATATAATCCTTCGTCTATGAAAACAATTTTTTACCGTTCGTACGGTCATGGCAGATATTAGGACTTATGTCTATGGTGCTACGTATGATAGCTGGAACCGTGTGCAGACGATGACTTATCCTGACGGTGAAGTGGTGACTTATCACTACAATGCTGCAGGACAGGTGGAGAGCATGACGAGCTATAAACAAGGACGTCAGAGCGTTATTGTTGATAGGATAGGTTACGACAAGGAGGGTCATACGGTCTATACGAAACTCGGTAACGGCACGGAGACTACCTATACCTACGACAAGCAGCGTGAACGTCTGCAGGTGATGAACCTTACAGCGGATGGTCAGACTGTGATGGAGAACAGGTACCAGTATGATGCTGTGGACAATATCCTCGGTATCACGAATGCTGCCAACCCAACGTCGCTTACAAAACTCAACAAGGCGAAGTTAGGAGGAAGGAGTTCGCATACGTATGAGTATGACGAACTGAACCGCCTTGTTCATGCAAACGGTAAGGCTAAGCGTGCATCGTATGATATGGTGATGTCGTTCGGACGGATGAGTGAACCGCTGACTAAGGTACAGAAAGTGGACTCAACAACAACTGCTATGTCTTATAACTTTACTTATAAGTATGAGGACAGCAACCACCCGACGGCTCCAACACAGATTGGTCATGACCAATACACGTATGATGCCAATGGTAATCCTACATTAGTAACGAACGACTCAACCAACACGACCCGTGAGATGTACTAGGATGAGGACAACCACCTGATGGTACTCTCTGATAATGGCAAGACGAGTCGTTATACTTACAATGCTGCTGGTGAACGCATCATGAAGAGTTACGGTACGATGGAAGGTGTTTATATCAATGGTGCACCGCAGGGTATTACATTCCATGAGACGGACAACTTCACGCTTTATATATTTGTTGCGTCCGCCTGAAGTAAATTTTATGGCTCTTCCATTAAATGCGTAGATTGTTAATAGAATGAGATAAATCCGCATACATGGTATGATACCTACAATAAGATGGTTTTATGAAGGGTGATAAACTACATGATAAATGTAATTGGGAGCGATATCTATCTGTCTTTTATAAACAACTTATTTCCCTATTACTTGAAGCTTGTAAATTATTTTCGTGCAAGTCAAACCCAATACATGCTCTTTTGGCTTCTAAAAGACGCCTAATTAGCTTGCAAAAGGTGCCCTTTTGAGATCTAACTAACGCCCTTTTGAAGTTCAATTAAGCACCTTTTACTTTACTACATTATAACTAATTGATTTGCTGTTGGTTATAAAGCTGCTTTGTATATGGGTTTTTACCGTTAGTTGTAGATGTTTTCAATGAAATTATGTAATTATTTTTCAAATCCTTGTCTACATATTTTCGAGGTCTAAAAATAAATGATATTCAATGTCAGAGGATAATAATAGAATAGATAGTTGACAATCTTAGCCAAATTTTTATTTAATGAGTAACTATAGTTCTTCCGTTAAAGCAATATAAAAAGCGTCCACTCATTTAACGGAAGAACTAATTTTATTTCCAACTGGATTTTTGAGAGTATGGATTATAAACAGCTTTTCGCCATGTTCATTGGTGAACTTCGGCTTTTGAAGGTATTTTTACGGCAGCTATCTCCTTGCTTGTTGATGGTGCAAGGACAACAAAAAACAATAGGGAAAATTGCAAATACTAAAGCGGGACGATTTGCAATAGATGTTGCTCAGACAATGATTAACAATATCATTGGTGACATTGAAAGAGGGAAAGACTTTAATAAAATAGATTTAACTGAAGATTTTATTATTGAGCATTGAACTTTTGTTTACCATTAGCATGTCTGTGCTTCCCTTTTTCTAAGTGTATGTTTCTTTGTAGGTCTTCTGTTAGTTAGTTATAGGCTTTTTGATAAAAAAAAACGAGCGCAGATGTCTACGCTCGTGAGATTTATATTCATAGGGTAAGATATCTCTATTGTAAAAAGAAGGAATACTAACAAGTAAGGTTTATTTATTGAGTAGTGACTCAATCTTGTATATACTTTCTCTCAGTTCAGCCTCGTTTGGTGTTGGATTTTTGAACTGAGAGAGAGCATCTTCTAACAGCTGTAAGGCTTTCTGATTTCTTTTTTGTTTGTACTCCTTGCGTAATGTTTCAATCTTGGCAACGTTTTGTACACCTCTTATTATGTGCTCAAAACGGCGACTTGAGTGGTTTCCTGGATACACAATATAAGTATCACCTGGTGTGAACAACTTAAATCGGCTGTCATACATTGGGTTATCAGTCCAATTCATCCATGCCCAGCGGAGGAAGCCATTGAAGCCATTAGCAATACAATAGAGTGGGAGATAGGTTGCTTCTATCGGCTCGTTGTTGCTGCCAACATTTGGCATGGCATCGGGACAGGCGGTATAGGAGGTGCTAATCCAACCTTTTGAATTTCTCAAAGCAAGGTCCTCTGGCGTGAACTGCTGCTTCCAAGCAATACAATAGTCATAGATTTTATCGACAAGTTCTTTGTGATAGTTTCCTGCCAATGACATCTTGATACCCGGTGCTGCCTCTTGTGCAATTCGGTAAGCATCTTGCATAGCATCAAGGGCGCGTTCGTCCATTGCTATGACCGTTCTGTCAAACCAACCTTTCTCCTTCTGATGGGCAGCAAAGGAGCGTAGGAAAGGAATCCATAAGCCGCTGTATTCTTTGCTGTTGGTGGTTGTTTTGAGGTCTTTATAGCTTTTCGAGGCTTCATCATAATAGGTGAAAGTCATGTCCCATGGCACCATTGAAAAGCAGTTGATGTCCCCATTGATTCCACAAGAGTCGAGGAAGAAAATCCAACGATCGAAAGCTGTATAGTCATACGACCATGTGCCATCTGCCTTTCGTGTCGTTTCAATCATCGCATCGAACTTGTCATTGCTCTGTACGCCCCAAGGCTCGTAGAAGAGGATGGCTGAAGCGTTACGCTGTCCAGCACGTGCAAGAAGTTGCATATAAGGACGTAGGATGTCAAGATGTGCTTGGCTCCAAGGGGCTACACCGTAGTATCTGCTTGTAGCATAGGGTTGTTGCCAGAAGTTGAGATGGAAGTTGTCAGAGAGGGTAAGCTTGCGATTGAGCACTTTTATAGTGAATGGGATGGTGCTTACTGTCTTACCGTCTTGTTGAAGTAGTAAGTTTAATTTGTAGCTACCTGCCTTAATGTTTTGAGGTATCTCAATTGTGCACCATGCAGATTTGCCATACATCGGGTCGTCAGCCTTTATGCTGTCATCGCCAATGATGTCGGGCATGAGCCACGTCTGCAAGGAGTCAGGGTGATTACCACAGTTTTGGAAGTCATCAGTGATAACGGCAGAAAGAAAATGAGCTGTAGCAGTCGACAGGAGTCGATTGCTACAGCTCATAGTTAATTTTAAGTTGCCCTTTACCGATTCTGGTAATGGGAACTCAAGTCCGATACGTTCGCCTTTCCAGGCTGTTATTTCTTTCTTTTCACTTGCTTTTTTTTTACGGCAAGTGGTGCTTTGGTCTGGTGTGCCTTAGCTGCATCAACCACGTACTTAGAACGATCAACGTAAGGAAGAATGTCATATTCTCCATTAGTAATCGCCTTCAATGACAGACTCTTGAACTCAATGTCATAGCCGTCATTCTGTCCGCGTACCTCATAGAGGAAGCCGATGCGCTGATTCTTCATAAGAACCATTGTTGAATAGCAAGAAGACTCGTCTGTTACACGCAGACCTTTCTTCCAGTTGCTACCCAATGCATTTGCTGTAGAATAGTCAGCGTAGGTCGCCAACTCCTTATAGAAGAAACCGACACTGTCACGACGTGCGCTAAGTGGTACTGATTGAAGGGCAACAAAAAGTTTCTTGCCATCAGCAACTCTCTTTGCAGGAACGATTAGAATACCACCATTGCAGGCATTTACCTGCTTGCCAGTCATATTCTGTGGCATAACTTCCTCGCCCCAGCTACCTGTTGCTTTCGCTGCATCTTTGTAAGTAAAGATGTTGAAACGTCTACCTCCGTAAACATCACGGCAGCTCAGTAATACGCTACCATCTGGCATTTCCTCAACCTTTGACTCATCCTGTGCAATAGAAGGTGCTTTTGAAGGAGTTCCTAAGACATTCCATGTGCGACCGAAGTCATCGGAATAGATAACAAAGGTACCACAACGATCAACGCCCTTTTGACGAATAGGGTGTGCAATGTAAAGGCGATAGAACTTGCCTTTGCGGATGTAACGGCTCTGCATAATCTTACCTGATGTGAGGAAGATACCGTCTGGGTTGCCACCATTAGGCAGCTTTCCATCGTAGAGACCGTGAATCATCTCGGTAAGGTCTGTTCCATTGTCCCATGTCTTACCACCATCAGTACTGTGGAAGAAGTAAGCATGCTGTGGGTTCTGACGGGTTGCAGTCTGATATGCACTCTTACCTGCTACACAATGGAGCAATACATTGTCTGACGTACGGTCAGCAATGATACTTGGGTCGCCGAAAGCAGTACGGATTGGGTCAGCTGCATGTTCGTTACCACGTGCCACACAAACGGTGTCTGACCATGTCTTACCAAAGTCGTTACTTGTTCGCATAACAATATTAATCTGCCACAGACCATTTCTGTTATTCCATCCCACGTCAGTGTGACTGAGACGGAAGTCGCAAGCAGCTAACAGTGTCCCCTTACGTGTCTCGGTCATTGCAGGGATACGATAAGGAACTGGGCTGTTCGCTCTATCAAAAACGATGGTGGTAAAACCATCATCGTTCTTGATATTGTTGCTCTTGTCTGTTCCTACTGCGCCAACTTGTAAGAGTGAAGCGCAGAGGGACACAGTTAATAAAATCTTTTTATACATTAATTCTTGTTTGTCGGATAAATACTAAAACTTGTATTCAACAAATGCTTCCATAGCCTCGTAGCAAGCCAATCCTAAATCATCATAAAGCTTAGCAGTACCACGGTTGCGGTCCTCTGAACGCTGCCAGAAAAGACGTTCGTCGTTGCCAAGGAATGGAGCACTTTCCATCTGACTCTGGTGTTTGAGGATAGAGTTACGCTTTGCACGCAGTTCCTCAGGGCTGATAGGTACACACATCTCGATGTTCTCAATTTCCCATTCTGCCCATGCACCACGATACATCCATACACGACAGTCCTTTAACCACTCTGCCTTAGCTTCCTTCTCAAGGTCGATAGCAGCAAGTACAGCATCTGTACACTTACGGTGAGTACCGTGTGGGTCAGCCAAGTCGCCTGCTACATAAATCTGATGAGGTTTTACCTTAGTGATGAGTTCTCTTACGATGTTCACATCAGCTTCGCCCATTGGGAGTTTCTCAATCTTACCAGACTCATAGAAAGGAAGATCGAGGAAGTGAACATGGTCGAGTGGAATCTGGTTGAAGGTAGAAGCTGTACGTGCCTCGCCACGGCGGATAAGTCCCTTGATGGTACGGATATCCTGTGAGTCGATATCTCCCTCCCTCTTACTCTTTAGGAACTTCTTAATTTCCTTGTACTTAGACTTGATGACATCATCCTGGTCATTAATAAAGAGCTGATTGAAACCATTGATGAAGTGCATGAAACGTACTACCTCCTCATCACCTACTGCAATGTTACCAGATGTCTCGTAAGCTACGTGAACATCGTGTCCCTGCTGTACTAAACGGCGAAGGGTACCACCCATTGAGATAACATCGTCGTCAGGGTGTGGAGAGAATACAATCACTCTCTTTGGGAATGGTTTAGCACGTTCTGGGCGATAGGTGTCGTCAGCATCTGGCTTACCACCTGGCCAACCTGTAATTGTATGTTGGAGATCATTGAAGATCTTGATATTTGCATTGTATGCAGAACCATAGAGTGCAAGGAGTTCGCTAAGACCATTCTCATTGTAGTCCTTGTTGGTCAACTTGAGAAGTGGCTTACCTGTAATCTGGCAGAGCCAAACAAGTGCAGAGCGTACCAACTTGTCTGTCCATTTGCATGATGCTACGAGCCAAGGGTGCTGAATACGTGTTAGTTTAGCTGCAGCAGAGAGGTCTATAACAACATGTGCATCGTTATGTGTCTGCAAGAAAGAAGCTGGGACAGCGTCACTAACCTTACCTTCAACAGTCTTCTTAATAATGTCTGCCTTCTCTTCGCCCCATGCTGTAAGGTAAATCTTACGTGCAGAGAGGATAGTGCTGACGCCCATGGTGATAGAACATGGAGGTACAGACTCCTGAGAACCGAAGCTCATTTTCATCTCCTCACGTGAAGTCTCGTCAATCAAGATAAGACGTGAAGCAGAAGTTATGCTTGAACCAGGCTCATTGGTAGCGATGTTTCCCATACGGCCAATACCCAAAAGGATAACATCAAGACCACCTAATTCCTTAATATGCTGCTCGTACTGACGGCAATGCTCTTGTACATCATTCTGAGTAATAGTACCATCTGGCGTAAAGATGTTCTCTACATCAATATCAATATGATTCAAGAAATGCTCTTTGAGCTGGTTGATACCACGATTTACGTTTTCCTCACTCAGTGGGAAATACTCGTATGCATTGAAGACAACAACGTTCTTGAAACTCAACTTACCAGCCTGATGACGCTTGATAAGTTCCTGGAAGATAGGAATGAGGGAAGAACCAGAGCCAACGCCCATAACATACTTTCTTCCTTCCTGCTCTCTCTTCTTGATGTCTGCTTCAAGTTGATTTGCAATGTCTACAGCTCCTTCTTCAATCGTTGGGAAGATATCAGTTGGAACCTTCTCAAAACGTGTTATCTCAGAGCGTTCAATAGCTGTTGCAGGACGATAAAACTCCTCAGGTATTTGATTGAGTACAATCTGTGAACTTAAATTCAGTTTCATTACAAGTTCTCCTTTTCTATGTCTTTAAAGTATTTGTATGTTTCTACTGTTAGCTTGTCTGTTGCACTTTCATCACAAACAATGATACCGTGCTCGTGCATCTGTAAAGCACTGATTGTCCACTTCTGTGTGAGCGGACCTTCTACAACAGCACGCAAAGCTTCTGCCTTATTGTGACCATTTACAAGAATCAATACTTCTTTTGCGTCCATTACAGTACCAACACCTACTGTCAAAGCGTGTACAGGAACCTTGTTAGGATCATTGTCAAAGAAACGTGAGTTTGCAATACGTGTATCTGATGTCAACGTCTTGATACGAGTACGTGAACGGAGAGATGAACCTGGTTCGTTGAAGGCAATGTGACCATCAGGACCGATACCACCCAAGAAGAGGTCGATACCACCTGCCTCACGAATCATCTCCTCATAGTGCTGGCACTCTGCCTCAAGGTTCTCTGCATTACCATTCAAGATATGAATGTTCTCCTTTGGGCAGTCGATGTGGTTAAAGAGGTTCTCAGCCATGAAGCTATGATAGCTCTGTGGATGGCTCTCTGGCAAACCAACATACTCGTCCATGTTGAATGTAACAACATTTTTGAAACTTACTCTACCTTCTTTATAAGCCTTTACTAACTCAGCATACATACCTTCTGGTGAAGATCCAGTTGGCAAGCCAAGTACAAATGGCTTGTCTTGATTCTTGGCTGCATTGATACGCTCAATAACGTAGTTTGCTGCCCATTTAGATAACTTTTCGTAGTTAGGTTCTATGATTAATCTCATAATCTTTGGTTTTAATTATTATGTTTTGGTTTATGTTATAAAAATCTATTCTTTTCTTTTGCTTCAACCTGTTCTTTCTTTGTCTTATCAGGATAGGTGAAAGGAACGAACCATGTAACCAGCAGGGCTGGAATGGTACATAGCAATACGAAAATAAAGAACTGTCTATAACCGAGCATATCGCTGAAAACACCACTCAACATACCTGGCAACATGACACCTAAGTTCATGATGCCACTTGCGAAAGCGTAATGCGCCATTTGGTGTTTACCAGGTGCAATCTGTTGCATCATAAAGAGTGATAGTCCAACAAAGCCGAAGCCATAGCCAAAGTATTCCATTACGATTGCACCGCCAATCAACCAAAGGCTTTCTGGTTGATAGATTGCTAAGAATGTGTAGGCTATGAATGGGATGTTGAACACTAATGCAAGTGAGAAGAGGCTTTTTTGCAGTCCTCTCCATGCAATGTAATAGCCTGCAAGGATAGAACCAATAACAAAGGCTGCAGCACCAAAGGTACCATAGCAAACTCCAATCTCTTGTTCGCTCAATCCCAAACCTTGTTTGGCACGTGAAGCCTTGAGGAAGAGAGGAACAATCTTCATTACAAACCCTTCAGCAAAGCGATAAAGGATGATGAAGAAGATATAATATACAACATGTTTCTTCTTGAAGAAGTCAATGAATACCTCTATAAGTTCGTTTAATGATTCTTTTAATGACTTTGGCGAATCTGTTGTTGCCTTCTTTGGGTTTGGAAGGATAAAGATGTGGTAACAGCCTATCGCTATCATAATTGTAGCAATAATAAACATGATAAACATCCATGCCTTTGTTACACCAAAATGCTCGATGAATGTACCTGCAAGGTAGACCAATCCACCTGTTGCAGCAATCTTAGCAATGTTATAGAAGGCTCCCTGCCAACCAATCCAGCGTGCCTGTTCTTCATTTGAGAGTACAGACATATAGGTTCCGTCTGCAGCAATATCGTGCGTAGCGCCGCTCATAGCAATAACCGCAAGTATCGCTATTGTAACTGGGAAGAAGAAAGGAAGATGAAGGGCAAAGGCTACTAAGGCAAAAAGCACACCTGTAAGCAGCTGTGTCAATACAACAAAGAATTTCTTTGTCTTATAAATCTCTAAGAACGGGCTCCATAAGGGCTTTAAGGTCCAAGGAAGCATGATGAGGGAGGTCCAAAAGGCTATCTGTTTATCAGATACTCCCATTCCTTTATACATTAGTGTACAAACCATATTGAGTACGACGAAAGGCATACCCATGGCAAAATAAAGCGTAGGAACCCATGTTGCTGGACTATGCAGCATCTTGTTCTCCTCTTTTAGGTTCTTAGGATTTAGACTCATTTTTTTATATAAGATTTCTAAAGAAAAGTAACAGTTAAAGAGACGCTTTTACTTATTAAAAAGGTTTTATTTAACTTTAATTTACTAATGCGATAAATCTCTTGTTTTGAAAACTGCACTCTTTGAATTCAGACGATTGTATATATAACGCTTATAAATGCGTTTTATTGTGTACGTATTTGGTTTTTTCGACGAAAATAATTAAATTTGCCGTAGAATATTAAAATTACATTTATAAATCATTACCTATATAATTTATGTGGCTGAATTCTTATTCCCATTTTTTTAAGGCAACGATAGCTTGTACATGCTTGTTATTCTCGCCGGTAGTTCTTCCAACGCTTCATGCTCAGGAGCAAAACGTTGTAATAATCAATCCGACAGATTCTCCTGAGGAAATTGTTCGTAAGGCTGCAAATGTTGTCCCTTCTGCTCGTCAGTTTAATTGGCAGCGTCAGGAACTTACTGCTTTCTTGCATTATGGTATAAACACCTATACTGGTAGAGAGTGGGGCGATGGTAAGGAGTCACCTGCTATCTTTAATCCTACTGACCTTGATGCTGATCAGTGGATACGTGAGTTGAAGGCAGCAGGCTTTAAGTGTGCTATCCTTACTTGTAAGCATCATGATGGTTTCTGTTTGTGGCCATCGGCTTATACAGAACATAGTGTTAAGAACTCTCCATGGAAGAAGGGTAAAGGTGATGTTGTACGTGAGGTGAGCGATGCCTGCAAGAAGTATGGTATGGACTTTGGTGTCTATCTCTCTCCTTGGGATCGTAATTCAGACCTTTATGGAACAGAAGCTTATAACGACTTCTTTGTTAAGCAGTTGACGGAATTGCTTACACAATATGGTAAGATAAGTGAAGTGTGGTTTGATGGTGCTTGTGGTGAAGGACCAAATGGTAAGAAGCAGGTGTATGACTTTGTACGTTGGTATGAGCTTATTCGTAAGTTGCAGCCAGAGGCAGTGATAGCTGTCATGGGACCTGACGTGCGTTGGGTTGGTACAGAGACTGGCCGTGGTCGTGAGATGGAATGGAGTGTTGTGCCAAAGGACAATCTTGATCAGGATGCTATTGCAAAGAACTCACAGAAGGAAGTACTGACTGCACCTGTTGGTGATATGATGGGTCAGGATCTCGGTAGCCGCAAGAAGATTGAAAAGGCAAAGTCACTTATTTGGTATCCTGCTGAGATTGATGTGTCTATCCGTCCAGGTTGGTTCTATCATGAGGATCAGGATAGCAAGGTGAAGTCACCAAAGGAACTGATGGACATCTATTTCACATCTGTTGGAATGAATGGTGTACTCCTCTTGAATCTCCCTCCTAATAAGGAAGGCAAACTCTCTGAGGCAGATATAAGAAGTCTTCGTGGTTTCCGTCAGTTGTATGTAAATACCTTCACTGATAATCTCTTGGCAAAGGCAAAGGTTACTTGTGCGCTTTCAGAGGGTAAGGGTCGCAATGTTATTGACGATAATTATGACACTTCTGTACGTCCAAAGATGAAGGATGGTAAAGCTGTCTTCTCATTCAAACTGAATAAACCTGCTACTTTCAATGTTCTTTCTGTGCAAGAGGATATCCGTAAAGGACAGCGTGTAGAGAAGTTCTCACTCGAAGTAAAGGATGCTAAGGGCAACTGGAAGAAAGTAACAGAGGGTACGACCGTTGGTCATAAGCGTTTGCTGAAGTTTCCTGTTGAGACTGCTAAGGAAGTACGCCTTATCATCAGTGAGGTGCGTGCCGTACCTGCTATCTCTGAGATTGGTTTGTATCGATTAAGAGATTAGGCTATTTTTCTTAGGCTTATTACAATAAGTTATCTACCAAAAGTGGATACATACATAAGCCATATGATATAAAAGTTAATAATCAGAGCCATAGCTTTTATGGTTCTGATTATAAAAGATAAGTATATGTACAGACTTTTCTTACTATTTTGTTTTATAAGCTGCATCAGCAGTTGTTATAATTCAAAAGGCTTATCTCACAATATAAGTCAGGGCTTTGTTAGAGATACAATCTATACAACCTTTGAAAAATATGATAGGACCGTTGTGAGATATGAAAATAAAATTGTTAATCATATAAAACAAAAGGTTGTTATAATAGCAAAAGACAGAAATAATATCTGTAAGTCAGAGATTCTTTTTGTGGGGAGTATTCTCAATTCAAATATTGACACTATATCCTTTTTAAAAAAAGAAGATACATTTGGACTAAAAGAAAGTCCTCATTCTTCAGGAAATATTATTGTGTATAAAAATAGAATAAGACAAGGTTATTACTCAAATTTCCCCAAAGGTTTTTTTGTAAAAGTTGAAGATAATATTTTACACATAAAGGACGTGATGGAAGAAGATTTGAATGGGCAGCCTGTTCTTGGGGTCCTCAATTTATTAAACTTTAAGGAAGAGATACCTCACAGTGTTTTTATCTATATAAATCAAGATAATGGAGACGAACATGTTTTTCATAAATATAGTGGTAAATAAGTCTTCTACAAGTTAAAGTGGCGATTGTGTTATAGGTATAATCGCACATTTCTTACACGAGACGAAGACTCTACATAATGCAAACATCTTAATGGCTAACAATATATAACAATACTTATTCCTTATTACAATATCAGTCTTTGTTTATCTCAAAGTATGTTGATTTTTGATTTCGACCTGCTTTGCAATCTCTTTCAATAGTTCATTGCTAATGGCCATAGAGAGTTGTGGAACATTTCGGTTGTTTATAGTAGAAATAACTTTAGCATTGCCAAAAACTTCCTGTATCAGTTTCTGGTTATTGCGCAATTTATTAGCGTATGGTCCACAGGCGAGGATAACTGTTTCGAAATGTGACCAAAATGATTTTGTTTCTTTCATAAGGTCAAAACGTTTTTGGATATTTTCTTTTGTCTTTTTTCTTTCTATTGCAGTTAATCCTTGATTATTTACTCTACATTTTTCATTCAATTCTGTGATAAAACAGTCTTTATAAAAGTCAATTGTAGAGGTGTTGACAGGATTATCAAGTTTCCCAAGTTCTCTGATATAATTGATGAGTTTCTGATAATTATACCAAGTTGCAGATGTTCCACCAGCACCCGAAATAATCTTATCGCCTTTCTTCCTCTCAATAGTGAATCGTTGAGGTTTATTATATGGAGCAAATGGACAAAATGTTTCCCAACTTCCATCCCACAGTGGGATTTCCTCTTCATTAATTAATCCATGCCCTTTTTCCACTAATTTCATCCATTGATTATAGTTATTAGAACATTCTTGCTGCTCTGAGGTACTTCCTTCTTCGTGGGCACATTCCTTACCAATGATTAGTATTTTGGCATTTGGGTTACCCAATCCAATGTAATGTTTCACTTCTTTCTGTGAAAACTTTATTAATACATCTTGAAATTCGTTTAGTTCCATAGTTTTAAGTTTATGAGTTTATCTGTTTAATTTAATAAAAGCGTGAATGGTTTGTTTGTAAGTCTCTATCTCTCAATCAGTATTTTATTGGTTTATTGTTTCTTAAATATCAATAGGTTATCTGTATACCCCTTCCAATCAGCCACTCCACAGATGCTATCGGATGGTGTGCGATAGAAGGTGTTACCATTGTTTCCACCTGTCAGATAAATGGCATCAGTAAAGCCATAGTCAGCAAGGGCTTGTGCAAAGTCGTAGAGGGATTCTTTGTGGATAGTCTCAATATACCAAATCGTTGTAGATCCTGCCTTACGTGCTAATGCACAGCGTGCTACCTTTCCTTTTAATGCAAACTGTTTTTCGCATATTTGTCCTGCCGAAACGAGGGCGAATTGGCGGAACATACTGCCATTGTGTTCTTTTACATACTCCTTTATAGAATCGTCTTGACCGATACCTATCTGCCACTTGTCGCCAACAATAACTACAAAACCAGCCTTATTATGGTTGCTGGCATATTCCTTACCATGATGGATAAAGTCACCAATGTATTTGTATTGATGGTTTTCATCCCAATAGAAGTCCCAACCATGTGTAACAAGGCAGATGGTAGAGTCGCTATCAGAAGGGGCTGTACGAGATAGGGTAGGCGTGAGTCCGTGCAGTTCATATAGCCTCATACTCACACCATAGAGTGAGTCTACCTTCATTGTTACCCCTTGTAAAGAGTCTGTTGGTATCTTTCCCAAGTCGCGAATGATTTCATTTGAAGTGCGACTTAGTGGGTAATCAAAAGAAAGTGTACGGCTGTTTGCTTTCTGCCAGAAGTAGAAGGTTGCAGCAGAAAGGGCGATAAAAGCAAGCGCAATAAGTCCTACCCACCACCTTCGAGATGTTAGTTGCTGCTTGTCTTCTATCTGAGAAGGTTTGAAATCCGCACCTCCTAAGAACTGAATATCGTCGTCACTATAACTCATTCTGCTTTTGTTTTAAACCCTCTTCAAGGAGTTGCAACGCCTTATGGGAGATAGAATCGAGAACTATCTTTTGTGATAGTTCTTTTCTCCACAGGCTCAGCTGGTCCTTTTTCGTGTCAATTCTACTGATATAGTGAAGGTTGAGAACATATTGTTTACCCACCCTTACGAATACGATTTCTTGCTGTCGCATCTGTTGATCAATGAGTTCTGTAATAGCTTTGAGGTTCATCCAAAGCTGTATCTCTTCACCATTTGAAAGTGTCATCACACAATAGTTGCCGTCTGACCGGATATAAAGAATCTCGTCAAACGCCAGTCGCATCATTT
>CAUVDL010000053.1:0-16005 GCA_963550695.1 uncultured Prevotella sp.
AATTATCTTCTAACAACTTTTCCAAGTCCGATGCCTTATAGAGTATCTTCCCTGCAAACTGTGTGTAGAGAATAATTCTTCTGTCCCGATAATCCTGTAAGGTGCGAGGGCTGATATACAGTTGCTCGCACACTTCCTTGCCTGTTAGGAAGTGCTCACCTCCAAACAACGGTTTGTGTGTCTGTGCCACTTCCTTAATTCTTTTGCTTACTCCGCTGATAGCGGACAGCACCAACTGCATGTCGTCAGCTTCCATGTTCAATTCTCTTACTGTTTCCATCGCTCTCAAGGATTATTTTTCGTTCTTTTATTTGGTTTTCTTGGTTTTGGTTTGGAGCAACCTTTCTATATCCTCACGCTTGTAATAGCACTTGTGTCCGATTTGGGCAAAAGGCAACACGCCCGTATCACGGTAGTGCTGCAAGGAACGCTTACTGATGTTGAGCAGTCTGCACACATCACCGTTGTGCAACCAATCGGTGTGCCTGCTCTGTTCCCCGAATGCCTTGTGGCAGGTCTCGACAAGGTTGAGTATCTCATTCCTCAGCTTTGCCCAGTTTGAATCTGTAATGATAAAATATCCCATTGTTCTATTATTGTTTTGTTTGTAATTCCTTTTTATTGGTGTCCGATAATACGAAAAAAATCCACACGTTTAACGTAAGAACCACAAATGGTTTCACTCCACAATTCATGGTATTATTACCCAAAATAGGTTTTAACAACCTACATGAAGTAAAATTTATAAAAAACAATCATCAATTAAAAGATTTTTTAGAATTACCAAATAAATTAAATATATTTCATTATCTTTGCATTTATAGTCTTAAACATGATACACCGATATTATAAGGAGTGTATATTCCTTAATGAACGATGTCTGATTGAATGACAAGCCACCCATAACCTAAAATATAAAGCCAAAACAATGACTAAAATAAAGACACTGACCATACTGTTTGATACCCCCTTACAGCGATCAGAAATCCCGCTGTTTCGCGGAGCCATTATTGCAGCAATTCCCTCAAGTAATATCCTATTCCATAATCACGATGGTACATCCCTACGATACTCCTATCCGCTGATACAATATAAGCGTATTGGTGGCAAAGCTGCTATCACCTGCATTGGCAAAGGGGTAGATGCGATGGAAGAGCTGTTTGTGAATGCTGACCTGAACCTTAACATCGGCAGACGGAAAGTAGAACTGAAGATTGAAAGTATCAAGGCTGAAGAAGTTGATGTAAAAAGGGCATCTTCTCCTATCACTTACCAAATCCACAGTTGGCTGCCATTAAATGGAGAAAATCACACACAATTTCACTCAACTGAGAGTATGGTGGAAAGAATAAAGATGCTTGAGCAAATTTTAACAGGCAACATACTCTCATTACTTAAAGGTTTAGATATCTTTATCAACTTCCAACTACAACCCGTCATTACTGATTTCACTATTAGAAGTCCTATCACTTATAAACATATAAAACTAACAAATATCGATCTCTCGTTTAATGCGAATATAAATCTACCACAACAAATAGGAATAGGTAAGCACAGTAGCATGGGAGCAGGAGTATTAACAAAGAAATAAAAAACAAACTATAACGTATGACAAGATATTTATACGGAGCATCCGTACAAGGAATCCAACAATTTATTTTCCAGACAAACGAGCTGAAAGACATTGTTGGAGCAAGTGAATTAGTTGAGTCCATCTGTACAGAACTTTTCAAGGAAGTTGTTGGCCAAAGATGGAAAGAAGCAAACCAGGTAATCTCGGCAGCTGGAAATGTGAAGTACATATTCGAAGACAGAGCTGAATGTGAAGAAGTTGTACGCAACTTTCCACGTAAGGTAATGACCAATGCTCCTGGGATAACAATCAGTCAGGCTGTGGTAGAACTCGGAAATGACTTTGTCAAGTCTGTAAATAAATTAGAAGGAAAACTACGAAGCCAACGAAACAAGCCTTGTAAAAGTATCACTGTCGGCAGACTCGGATTCAGACGATCTCCACAAACAGGTCTTCCCATAACAGAACTGGACGAGGAGAAAGAATATGACGCATCCACGTATGCAAAAAGAAAACATAACAAGGTTATCAAGTTATGCCAAAAAAGCTTCAGTGAAAAGATAGATTTAAAGTCATCTTCCATTCCTTTTGATGTGGAAAAAATAACTGGCAAAAATGACTGGATTGCCATCATCCACGCTGACGGAAATGGATTAGGCCAAGTAGTGCAGAAGATAGGACACCATTTAGAAGACTTCAAACATTTTTCTAATGAACTTAACAAAGCTACTATTACTGCAGCTAACGATGCCTTCAAGAAAGTAAGTCCAGAAAACGGATGGAAAGAAACCATTCCTATTCGCCCAATTGTGTTAGGAGGTGATGATATGACCGTTATCATCCGTGGAGAACTCGCCATCGAATATGTGACAGAGTTTATGAAAAAGTTTGAACAATACAGTAGCGAAGGTAATTTGAGACATATCCTGGAAAAGGCTGGTATGAAACGACTTACAGCCTGTGCCGGCGTAGCCTTCATAAAGTCGTCCTATCCATTCTATTACGGTTATGCATTGGCAGAGCAGCTCTGTAAATATGCAAAGAAAACTGGACCCCACACATCAATCTCAAGCCTGATGTTCCATAAAGTTCAAGATTCATTCATAAACAACTATGAAGACATCATACAACGTGAACTGAAGACATCAGAAGGTAGCTCCTTCTGCTTCGGCCCTTATTTCCTCAATGAAGGAGAGCGACCTAACGGCTATTATACAATAGAAAAACTAAATTATTTATGCCAAAAACTTGGTGAAGACAAAAACGAGGGAATAAAGACAGGTATCAGACAGTGGCTGACACTTATGCACGAAGACGAAGCGAAAGCTGTCCAAAGGCTGAAACGCCTCAAGCCCCTGAATGAGGATAAAGACTCCATTTCTATAATTGAAGCACTGACAAATGGTAGAAAAGGAACTGAGAATGTACAGGCTTTCCCTGCCTATGACGTGCTGACATACCACACTATTTTAAACCAAAAGACCAAGGAGAAATAACGATGACCGATATCAAATACAAAATAACTTTCTTTTCAAACTGGCATTGCGGTTCAGGACTCGCAGCTGGAGCTGATACCGACGAGCTGGTAATTAAAGATCGTAATGGACTACCCTATGTCCCTGGCCGTACCATAAAAGGATTGCTACGTGAGGCAGCAATGATGCTCAAACAGTTCACAGACATACCGGAGGAAAGTATCAACAGACTTTTCGGTAAAATTAAAGACGCTGCGGACTTTAAATGTAGAAATAAAGTCTCATTTACGAATGCAACACTTAGTGAGGAAGAACAGAACTGTATAATCAGTAACAAACTGACTAAGCATCTTTATATGTCTGTTGCCTCAACAGCTATCGGTACGGATGGGATAGCTGTTGACCATTCACTAAGAAAGATCGAGACAACCATTCCTTGCTGCGTATATGGCAGAGTGATGAATGTCGATGAGCAAGACATTGATATCTTGCTCCAGACCTTCAAATGGATTAAACGATTAGGATTAGGACGCAACCGTGGATATGGTCGCTGTGAGATAACAAAAGAAGGTTAAGCTATGGAAAAGATACAATTTAAATGCGAGTTGCTTTCAGACATCGTTCTGAACGACTCTTCTGCAACAGAGGGGAAAAGAAGAAGTTTAGACTTTATCCCTGGAAACAATTTTCTGGGAATTGTTGCAGCACAACTATATAAGGGAACAGACGATGATGCGTGGAATATTTTCCATAGCGGTCACGTCCGCTTTGGTGATGCTCATCCATCAACTGACGGCAAAAGAGGACTACGTATCCCTGCCTCAATCTTCCATCCCAAGTTGAAAGGTATGGAAACAGGTTGTTATATTCATCATCTGACAAAGCAAAATGATGACATCCGCGCAATGCAGCTAAAGCAATGCCGAGAAGGATTTTACATATACAACCAGGACAAGCTCGCCACTCAGATTGTTGTAAACAAAGACTTTTCCATCAAGTCTGCCTACGATAGCGATAGGAGAAGAGCTAAAGATAGTCAGATGTTTGGATATGAATCATTGTGCAAAGGGCTCATTATGTATTTCACGATAGAAGTTGAGGATGAGGCTAAGCAATATAGAGAAGCAATCATCAAGGCACTATCTGGCCATCACCATATTGGACGTTCACGTTCTGCACAATACGGTTGGGTTGAGATAACTGAATCGCCATTTGAGGAAATTGCCACAACACAACAGTCTGTACTAATCAATGGCAAACAATATGTGACAGTATATGCAGACAGTCGTCTTATCTTCCTTGACGAGAATGGCAACAATACTTTCCAGCCTTCCACACATGATCTCGGCATAGAAGATGAAGATGCTGAAATTGATTGGGCACTGTCACAGATACGTACATTCCAATATGCACCGTGGAACTATAAACGCCAAGCTTTTGATACCGACCGCTGTGGCATAGAAAAGGGAAGTGTTTTCCTTGTTAAGACAAGTACTGGCGTTTCTCCTGAGAAGACAGTAGGTTATTACAAGAATGAAGGGTTTGGACACATCATTTACAACCCTATTTTCCTGCAAGGAGATGAGAATGGACTTTCGCTTTTCGAATTCAGCAAACAAAAGGAAACTATTTCTAACAGCCAAGCAACAGAGGTGAACAGTAGTCTGCTCCGATTCCTGAAAAAGAAGAATAAAGACGCTGAAGATCAGAGCATAATAATTAAAGAGGTAAACAACTTTGTTGAACAAAACAAGAAGCTTTTCTCACAGGACTTATTTGCTTCACAATGGGGAAGTATCCGAGCTCTTGCAATGGCATATAATGATGAAGAGAAACTAAAGAAGGTTATTGGATGCGAAGAACAGGAGAATCCTGAAAAGGAACAAAAGAAGGTTATCGAGTGTGATAAACAGAAGGAGCCAGAAAAGAAACAAGGCTATATTGTCCATGGTGTTGCTGCTGAAAAATGGAATGAATGTGGACGCCGGAAAGTACTTGAAGAGTTCCTGAAGAATCCACGGTTCAAAGGACACCTACAAGAAACCGTCATCAACCTGGCTTCAGAAATGGCTAAGATATGTAAATCATAAACAGGAATAGAAATGAAGAATACATATAAATACAGACTGCTGTCAAGAATAACCTTAGAAGCACTCTCACCACTTGTCATTGGCAGTGGAAACAAGAATATAAAGACCGACTCTGTTGTTGCTAAGGATGTAAATGAACTCCCATATATTCCGGCAACAACCTTAGCCGGACTCATTCGCCATTCACTTCCAGAAGAAGAACAAAGAAAATGGATGGGATACCAGACAAAAGAAGAAAGCTGTGGCTCTCAACTCATCCTGTCAGAAGCAAAAATACTCTCAGAGAATGGGAAACCTATTGACGGTCTGAGTAATAAAGAAGATGAGGACTCTATTGACGGTTTGAATGATAAAGAAGATGCTGTCAAACAGTTATGTCATCAACTACCCATCCGCCAACACGTACGCATCAATCATCAAGGAGTAGCAGAGAAGAACGGAAAATTTGATGAGGAGATTGTCCCTAAAGGTATGCGTTTCTGTTTTGAAATGGAACTAATCTCTGAGGAAGATGATAATGAGATAATGGATAAAATTCTCTCAACAATCCAGTCAAACGGCTTCCGTATTGGCAGTGGAAGTAGGAGCGGATTCGGACAGATATCCATAATCAGCATCTTACACAAGAAACTGAACCTCAGCACTCCAGAGGATTTAAAACTCTATCTCAGCAAGTCTTCTTCATTAGAGAACATCTGGGAAGGATTTGAACCCTATACCCCTGCTGTAAATACAAATACTGATTACATACACTATGAGCTGACCCTACAACCAACTGACTTTATGTTCTTTGGGGCAGGTTTCGGTAACGAATGCTCAGATATGACCTTTGTCAGAGAACCTATTATTCAATGGGACAATGATGGCAGGGCCAGTATTATCGAAAAGGAAAAGGTAATCCTCATACCTAGCTCATCTGTAAAAGGAGCATTAGCACATAGGACTGCCTATCATTACAACAAACTTAAAGCTTGTTTTGCTGACGGAAAATCTGCAGAAGAATTACAAAAACATGTTGGAAA
Organism: uncultured Prevotella sp.; assembly: GCA_963550695.1. Lineage (GTDB taxonomy): Bacteria > Bacteroidota > Bacteroidia > Bacteroidales > Bacteroidaceae > Prevotella. The sequence goes on from CAUVDL010000053.1 coordinate 6,161, forward strand.
GCAGAACGATGCGGTAAAACTACTATTTGGTTCGGAAGGTGACAAAAGAGGCAAAGACAAGAAACGGGGTAACATCCTCATTTCTGATGTTATCCAAACACAGACTGAAGAACTTGAAAAGAAAGTTCTCAACCACGTCAAGATTGACCGCTTTACAGGTGGAGCTGTAACTGGAGCACTTTTCTCTGAGGAAGTATTATATACTCCAGGAACCTCCTTCAAAATTGAGCTCCTGCTTTATAAAGCTGATATCATAGAAGATAAGGAAGGAAAGGAAAATAAGGAATATGAGGAGAACAAGAAAGATAAGGAAAAGATCCTCAAAGCTTTTGAAACAACCCTGACCGACCTGTGTAAAGGTTATCTCCCATTAGGTGGAGGGGTAAATAGAGGTAATGGAACTTTCAAAGGAAGTTTAAAGAAAAATGGAGAAACAATCTATGAATAATATAAATGACATTGATTTCACCCTTACTTATGAAGGGTATCTATGGATGAGTGACGAGCAACATCCAGAAGTATTTCATCCCGAGTCACAAATCGATCCTGCGCTGTTTACAAAAAAAAATCCATTCGTAGTAGAAGGATATCTCTTTAATAAACAATCAGGCCTTTCTCTCAGTATTAAGTATATTGATGGACAATACCATATATTCCGTAATATTGTAGAAGAATCCGACCTAAATAGCAAAGACGTTGAGCTAATTTATTATCTTACACAGCGCATGAATACCTCTGGCAAAGAATGGGCTAAATTCTTACGTTACTGGAAAGAAAAGGCTGATTTTTCCTGTCTCGATATGAATGTACTGGAAGTAGAAAAAGAAGTTTTTATTGGATTTTAAAAAAGGAGGAATAGGCTATGTATAAGCAATCAAATAGACCCTCAAAATGCTATAACCCCTATAGTTTTGTTCCACTGAGCGAACACGTATTTAACTATACAAAAGATGAGAAAGCCCAATTTCTATATGCAAATGACATTCCATTTGAAGATGGATTATCGGGAAAAATTACTGTAGAATTCGAAGCAAAAAGTCCATTTTGTGTTAAATCGCAAGATAAAGAAAACTGTAACATCAATAGAAAATTCTTCGTACCCTCTACATCTATAAAGGGAATGATACGATCTGTCTATGAGATAATTACATTGTCTAATATAAGAAATCAATCAGAAAATTCTCGTTTTAGTATGAGAGATTTGACCAGCAAAGACTATGAACTTAAAAGTGATAAACCAAAAGGTGGATTTCTATTCTTATTAAATGGCAATTATTATATCATTCCTGGTGACCATTGGCAAATGACATACAAGGAAATAGAAGACGAAGAAGGTGTAAACGTAAAATATGGGAAATCAGCTGAAGCAAAGTATAGACTCTTGAAAAATGGATATATCTTTCCAACAGAAGATGATCGAATCCACTATTGGGTTTTCTCTGGCTTCATGAATAATAAAAAACATGAATATGATTTTGCACTTCCACTTTCAATCAATCCAGAGAACCTCGTACCAATTAAAGAAAAGGAATTAAAAGATTTCCTTTTCATTCATGAACAGGAAAATAAAAACGAAACTTGGGCCTTCTGGAAGAAAGAGATGCGCAACTTCAATAGTATAGAAGACCTAAAGAAAGCAAAATACAAAGGACTCGCGCCTTGTTTCTACAGAATAAAAGAAGAGAATGGACATATCTGTGTCAAAGATTTAGGCTTTACAAACCTTTATCGAATGCCTTACCAAAATAAAGTACATGATTGTCTTCCAATACAACATAAAGAAGAGAACTTTGATATGGCACAAGCACTCTTCGGATATACACAGGCAGATAGGAAAGACAAGTCAGAAAAAAGCTTAAGAGGACGTATCCGATTCTCAAATGCTTTTATTGAAAATGCAGAAATAGAAGGAGAACATACATTTATTCTTGGATCTCCTAAGCCAACATTTTATCCTTTCTATTTGAAGCAAGAGAGAGGTAGAAAGATAACCTTTGCAGCACAAAAGCCCATTATCTCTGGATGGAAACGCTATTTATTGCACAAAGAAGCACAAGAAGGGAATGGACAAAAAAAAGATTGTGAGTCGTCTTTCGTTGCACTAAAAGCAGGAGCAACTTTCAAAACCGATATTTATATCCATAATCTGCACCCTTACGAGGTTGGAGCATTATTAGCTGCACTCACATTCTGTAACCATAACGAGTGTTACCACTCTTTAGGGTATGCCAAGCCGTTTGGTTATGGCAAAATGAAACTTACCAATATTCAGTTTAATCTGGTGCAAAACAAGGAGAAAAGTCACGATTTAAAACAAGAAACTCTTATCAATGAGTTCAAAAAGAAGGTAGTAGAAAACACTCGTATAAGTGTAGATTCTTATAATCGGTATATAAGCACTCTCATCCGCATTGCTTCAGGTAACTATCCTATTCATAACATCGGGTATCCAGAACTAAAAGATTTTAAAGAAATTAAGACTGGAAGAACAAATATACCCATATTGGATTAAATTAGTATGAAGAAAATACTTGTTTCAATTTTAAGTGACCATCTTGTCCCCAATTATCTCTTCATAAAAGAGAAGAGGGGACAATTCAATGATTTACTCTTCATAGAAACCACATATATAAAAGAAAAAAGGAGTGCATCACATCTTGAACAAGCTCTAAGAAAGGAAGAAAATAGCATTTTAAGAGTTCTTGTAGAAAGCGATAATTACAAAGAGGGGTTACAATCTCTTGAAAAAGCTAACCTACCTAAAGATGTTCACTATATTGTCAATCTTACTGGTGGAACTAAGATTATGTCATTAATGGTATATGACTTTTTCCGTCAATTCAACAGTACCTTCTATTATATTCCTATTGGGAAAAATATTTATTGTAATATAGAAGATGGACAGATGGAGTCCTTACGGTACCGTATATCACTTAAGGAATATTTTACACTCTATGGGCTTCTTTTTGAATGTAATAATACATTATTGAAAGATAAAAAAATAACATTTGCATTTTTTGAGAAGCAAAAGAAACGTAACTTCATTCTTTCAAAAGAAATAACCAGCTCTAAGCAAGCACCAACAACAGAAGACAGAAGATACTACTCGGGCGCATGGTTTGAAGAATACACCTACCTACGCATCAAAGAAGAACTTGCGCTACGAGATGAGGATATTTCAATGTCCTTAAAGATATATAGAAACGATTTTAGCCATAATGACAATGAAATAGATGTTGCCTTTATGTTTGAAAACAAACTCTATATAATTGAATGTAAAGTCAGTATGAACGGGTATGGGAAAGAACCACAACATCATATTGAAAATTATCTTTATAAACTTGCTGCGGTAAGTAAAGATTTTGGCCTTATTGTACGTCCCTACATCTTTACACTTCATAAAATGGATAAGCTATCAGAACATTCACGTGAAAACATCAAAAAGCGTATGCGAATATTAGGAATATGTAATATTGTAGACGGAATACAATTATCAAAACAAAACATAAGTTTTTAATATGGCAAGAAATGTGTTTATATCATTCTTAGGTACAAGTAATTATCTTGAAACCTACTATTCTATTGGAGATTTTAAATCAACTCAACCAGTGAGATTCATCCAAGAGGCATTAATAGAGTATTTATGTCGTGACTGGACAGCGGAAGATAAAATATTAATCTTCTGTACCAAGACTTCTCAAGAAAAGAATTGGGACGATAATGGGCAGGGAAATACAGATTGCGAAGGGTTATCTTCGAGGCTTAAAAAACTCAAGTTACCTATTCCTATTGAAGCAGTAGAAATAACTGAAGGATTCTCAGAAGAGGATATATGGGATATCTTCAATAAAGTTTACCACAAATTAAACATAGGGGACAATGTCTATCTTGATGTGACACATGCATTCCGCTCTATCCCTATATTCTCTACTGTCTTATTTAATTATGCCCATTATCTTAAAGGGACAAACTTAAAAGTGGTATATTATGGAGCTTTCGAAAAATTAGGGCCAGCATATGAAGTAAAAAACATGAACGTTGAAGATAGGAATGCTCCTATCATCGACCTTACCAGTATCATAAGACTACAAGAACTCTCTACCGCGGCAAGTAACCTCCATCAATATGGTAAGATGAAAACTATATCGGATTTGTTAGGAATTGTTCAAGGAGATGGAAAGAACAAACAAGCTATGCAACGTATCAAAAAGAAAATGAAAGAATTTGATACTGCGCTGTCAACCTGCAAAATGGATATTATAAAAGAAGGAAAATTAATAGGCGAATTACAATCTCTTGTTAGTAACAATAAAGATTCACAGAATCTTACTGAAGCACATAGACAACTAATTATCAAAGTCCAGGAAGAAATCAATATGTTTAAACCTTATGATACTTATGATAATGTTGAAGCAGCTATTAATTGGGCAAAGAAATATGGAATGATACAGCAGGCTTATACTTTAGCTGAAGAACTGACAATTAGTAAAGTAAAAGATATTATTACGCCTAAATATAAAATCCTTCAAAATGAAAAAAATATAGAGTGCCGTAAATTTGTCTCTGTTCTGCTTTCATTAGAAGAAAACAAAAAAGCTGAATATAAAAATGACAACGAAGAATTAAAAAAACTTTTTCATCAGTTGTATGATAATCCTTATATTAGCAATTTAAGAAAATGGTATACTCAATTAGCAAATGACAGAAATATTATCAATCATGCAAAAAAAAGCGATAAAGATTTCGACAAACAATTTGATATAAATTATAGTGAAATAAGAAAATATCTCAACGATGTTCATCAACCTCTCTAACCACCCTTTCGTCACCTGGTCACCCTCGCAGCTATCAGCTGCAAGGGAATATGGTGAACTGCAGGAAATTGCCTTTCCGAATATTGACCCGGAGCTTAGCAAAGTTTATGTACAGAAGGAGGCTGCTGCCTGTGTAACGATGATACAGGAGACATACCCTACAGAAAACCTAACGGTGCACATTATGGGTGAACTTACTTTCTGCTACTATGCTGTCAGACTACTGAAGAAGGCAGGAATACGTTGTGTTGCATCTACCACAGAACGCAGTGTAGAGGAAACAGAAGACCATCAGAAACTTGTACGTTTCTCCTTTGTCCAGTTCAGAGAATATTAATCATTGCTATCAAAGAAATGACAGAAAAGAAAGACAAGCAGATAATTCTGACACCTTCCCAACAGCAGGCTTTCAATAAGTTGAAAGACTTTGTCAACGGTAGTAGTGCCAATACATTCATCCTTACTGGATATGCTGGAACCGGAAAGACTACACTGATGAAGACACTCATTGAGTGGATAAACGAGCAGCACAAAGAATTCCAACTGCTTGCCTCGACGGGTAGAGCAGCAAAGATCCTCAGCAACAAGACTGAATGTGAGGCTAAAACAGTTCATAGCTGCATTTATACCTTTAATGATTTCAATCAGGATATCGAGAAGGTCGTCAACCAGATTGACGACTCAAAAGGTATTGACGATACAGGACAGTTACTATTGCAATTTACATCAGTCTCAGCAAAGAATTCTGATTATGACCGCAAAATCTATATCATAGACGAAGCATCTATGATTTCTGATTTTCCCGATAAAAATCCTACACAGGCTATATTTGGAACAGGAAGATTACTACACGATCTCATCAACTACGATTACAAAGGCTGTTTTATCTTTGTAGGTGATGCTTGTCAGCTTCCACCTATTGCACAAGATTTCTCTCCTGCACTGGATAAAGAATATCTTCAAGATATTCACAATATGACTGTTGAACGTGCTACACTCAATGAGATTGTACGCCAGCAGGATGGCAATGACATTGTAGTCGCTGCCGCACGTATGCGCACACTCTATCAGAATCCGCCTCAAGTAAAATGGGGAAAGTTTCCTTTCCGTGGTTACAAAGACATCAAGATACATCCTAATCAGCTATCAATAGTCAATGCCTATATCAACAACGTAAAGCAGAATGGTTTTGAAGATGCTACCCTACTCTGCGGAAGCAATGCTGCTTGCAATACACTGACAAGTGTTGTACGCCCTGCACTCGGTTTCAATAAATCCTTACTTGAAGTGGGCGAACTCCTACTTATCACACAGAACAACAATACGACAAAGCTCATGAATGGTGACCTCGTAAAGGTTATCTCCACAGAACGGCGTATAAGACGGGCCGGTTTAACCTTCCTGCAAGTTGAAGTGGAAGAAATGGTAAACAACCAAACTTTCTCTCTCCTTCTCATAGAAGACATTCTTTATGGTAATATGACTAATCTTACACAAGAATCTCAAAAAGCACTCTTCATCGACTTCTATCGACGAATGAAGGAGCAGCATATCAAACCCAAGACTGATGCCTTCAAGGCTGCTATGTTTAACGACCCTTACCTCAATGCCCTCCGAGCTGTCTATGGTTATGCCCTTACTTGCCACAAGGCACAAGGAGGAGAATGGAAGGATGTGTATCTCGACATCCCCCGACACCTCAGCCACTCTCCGAAGCGTTCAGCCTATCAGTGGCTCTACACAGCTATGACACGCGCCAGTGATTGTCTACACGTGGCAGATGATTTCTTTATTGGTTAAATAAAGACCATCAAATAAGAGCTATTGCTCTTTGATAAAACGAGGATATACAAAACCTCAGCACCATTAGTGCGAACGCTCCGCACACAACGTGTTAAGCGTTAGCACCACGGGAAAAGGAGGCAAAAAAAATGAGAATCATCTCCATTGTAACAAGATAAAGCATTCCTTCTGACGTCTTACCTAAAATAGGCAAGTTCTATCAGACATCAATAATAAAGAATAAAAACAAGAATTAAAACACACTTCTAACTTTATGGAATTAATACTCAACACATTTGGCGTTTCACTTAATCGTGACAATGAAGGTTTCGTTATCAATACATCTGAGGGTAAACAACGCATACCTGCTGTAGGCATAGATAGCATACAAATCAGCCGTGGTGCACAGATAACAAGTGATGCTGTAATGCTCGCAATAGAACACGAGATAGAAGTAATGTTCATGGACAAGGCTGGAAAACCTATCGGACGTATATGGAGTCCTAAATATGGTAGTATTTCTACTATTCGTAAAGGGCAGTTGAACTTTATCTACTCTCACAACGCAGTAGACTGGATAAAGGAAGTTCTGCTCAAGAAGATAGAAAATCAACAGGCTCTGATGTTACTTTTCAACAATGATGACCATCCTGAAACGGATACAGAAAAAAACATAGCAAGATTAGAAGACTACCGCAACAAAATCCGCACACTTGATGGCGACATTGTTAATGACATTGCCCCTATGTTACGTGGATGGGAGGGACAAGCCTCACGCATATATTTCTGCACTATAAATGCATTTCTTCCAGAGCAGTTTCGATTCAATATCCGCTCACAACATCCTGCGCTTGACATTACAAATGCGTTCCTCAATTATGGTTATGGTATCCTATACGGCCGCATTGAGGGAGCGCTTATTAAAGCAGGAGTTGACCCATACATTGGTGTTCTACACCGTGACGACTACAATCGACCCGTTCTTGTCTATGATATCATTGAGATGTACCGTATTTGGGTAGATTATGTTGTCTATACACTTCTTGCACAAAATGTTATTACAGAAGAGTTTTATTCTGTTCGTGAAGATGGCTCTTACTGGCTTGAAGCCCTTGGGCGTCGTGTACTCATACAATCACTCAACGACTACATGGACGAAGTGATAACCGTAAAAGGAGTAACAAGGTCTCGTTTGACTATACTCTCACTCTATGCACAATCCCTTGCCCAAAAATTTAAAGAGGAAATGTAAAGAATTAACGAGGAGAAAACTAAAACAGTTTAGTCTCCTAACGCTAATACATTAATACTTTCACCCGAGAACACTATGCTACTATTCGGAACAAACATACAATCTGCAGCTGACGAATTAAAGAAGGTACAGGAAGAGTATCTTTATAATAGCCTCCGTAACCCTAAACCCACTATTGCTGCAACAATCCAGCAACTACGTATAGTTTACAGCATGGATGCTAAAGCCTATGCGCAGTTAAAAAGAAGACTGCCATATTTTGTCTGTGGACAATTTAACCCACCTTTCCGCAGAAAGGAGAACTTCGCTTACACAGAAAGCTTTATTCTGGACTTTGACCATCTATCATCTAAGCAACTATCACTGAAAACTATACGTGATAATATAATGAAAGATGAACAAGTCATGATGTGTTTTACGTCACCAAGTGAGGATGGTCTGAAAGTTATGTTTCGGCTTAAAGAACGATGCTATGATGCTGGATTATATTCTATTTTTTACAAGGCCTTTGCTGCAACTTTTGCCATGCGGCATAATTTGACCCAAGTAACTGATAGTAAGACCTCAGATGTTGCACGTGCATGTTTTATCAGCATAGACCCAAATGCCTATTTCAATCCAAATTCAATACCTGTTGATATTAAAGCTTATCTTGACGAATCAAATCCTGACTCGCTCTTCAAAATAAAACACGAACAAGACGAACATGACAAAGTTATCAAGAAGAGTGACGACAAACTGGCTCCTTTACCAAAAGATCCTGACAAAGATATATTAACACGTATTCGACAGCAACTTAATCCAAAGGCACAACTGCCAGTAGAACAACATCCAGCCTATGTACCAGAACAGCTCAACGAAATAATTGCTGAACTAAAACTCTTTATAGAAGAAACAGGACTACAAGTAACAGAGATTATTAATATACAATATGCTAAGAAAATACGAGCACGATTAGGACAAAAGGAAGCCGAAGTAAACCTCTTTTATGGTAAACGTGGATTCAGCGTCGTCATATCTCCCAGACTTGGAACAAATGAAGAACTGAATGAACTACTTGCAGATTTAATTAAAGCTTTTCTACAAAAGTAAAAAGACAAAACAAGTCTAAATTCTTGATAGCTTTACACAAATATAAAAACCAAAAATGAGAAAACCTATTCCATACATAGAAATTCTACGAAAACTTTCGAGAGCTGGTGTACAGAACTCACCTCCCATCAATCGACGGACAGGTGATTTTAGTAACATGCAGACACTACAAGAACGTGTAGACTTTCTTATGGGAGTAGTAAACAAGCCCAAACGGCCAGCTACCAATATGCTATTCTTCGTTATGTATGATATAGAAAGCGACAAGGTGCGCTATCATATTGCAAAATATCTGGAACGCAAAGGATGTACTCGCATACAGCGTTCTATCTTCCTTGCCGACCTCGATAAGAAAGTCTATGACTTAATCAAAAGCGACCTTGAAGAAGTTCAGTCGCTCTATGACAATCATGACAGCATCATCGTATGCCCCGTCTCCACTGATCAATTACAAGCAATGAAAATTATCGGTGAAGATATAAGTATAGACATCATAACTCGTTCGCGTAACACATTATTCTTCTAAGAGATAAAACTAACAAAACTCTTGTAACAAAAGAGAAGGCATTATTTCTTAAAGAATATTTAACGCAGTGATCTTTGACATCTTAAAAATTATTTGTAACTTTGCACCCGCAAATAAATAGGTTAATTTATGTTAACAAAAGCGTTTCTAAAAGCTTGAACATACCCCAAATACTCGTATACAAAAGGAACATAAGTCTTTACTCTCAGAGAGTATCTTCCATTAAAACAAGGATTAAGACTGTAACTGAAAAATTGTTCATTGCGTTCATAACTTCTCAGAGAGTATCTTCCATTAAAACAAGGATTAAGACAAAACGTTCATTGTGTCTTATTTTTAATTATCTGATTCTCAGAGAGTATCTTCCACTAAAACAAGG
>CAUVDL010000054.1:0-15931 GCA_963550695.1 uncultured Prevotella sp.
ATTACTTGTCTTTTCTACCAAAGAGAGAGAAATGAACATAACGCTTTGGATGTGCCTTGAGATTTGTCAAAAGACTATCTGCAGAGCGCATCGTGCTATTAAGATTATTGTATAAAGAAGCGTCATTCAGCATCAAGCCCATTGTACCCTCATTGCTATTCAGCTTAGCAGTGAGCGAGTTCATATTGTCTAAGGTTGCGTTCACCTTAGCCATTGTAGTCTCAACATCGAGTCCGTTCACCTTATTATTAAGGTTAGACATCATTGTATTTGCGCCACGGATAGCCCCACGAGCCTCTGTAATGCCTCTGTTTGCGTTCACCATCATGCCGTTGGCATTGTCCATCACCTTACCAGCTTTTGCCGTCATGGCAGGCAAAGAACCATTCACCTGTGCGAGCAATGTGTTAAGCTCACGGGTAGAAGTAGTAAGATTGGCTGTAATGTTGTCAACATTGTGTACCGAGTTCTGAATAGCTGGGTCAGCAAGGAGCGTATTCACGCTTCCAAGGATGCTATCCAACTTTGGCAACATCTTCTGGATAGAAGGCACCATACTCTTTAAGTCACCTAAAGCACCGTCATTGATGCAGCCATCTATCCATCCATCAGGGCCCAGCAACTTCTTGCTATCGCTAAGTTTTAATACAACCTTGACATTACCCATGATGTCGCTTATAATCTCTGCAGTGGTACCCTCAGGCACTTTCATTGTTTTGTCAACATCAATACCGACAGTAATTGACTCACCTAACTTGTCATAGTCATACTCAATACTCCTAACGACACCTACCTTAAAGCCACGAGCGTAAACTGGAGTAGATGTGGACAAACCTGTAATGTCGTTGAACTTAATCCTATAATGTGCATCATTCGAAAAGAGTGATAAGCCCTTTAGGAACTGAATTCCAAAGAACAACACTACGATTGCAAGTATAGCAACAATTGCTATCTTTACTTGTGGTGTGACAAATTTCTTCATATACGTTTTATTTACTTATTCTTTTTATTCTTGAGAAACTCTGCTATTGCTTGATTGACATCCATACGTGCTCCATTTTTGTAGGCAATAATAAATGATTGTGGAAAGTCTTTCTGCAACTTTCCTCGCAATCGTACAATGTCATTATAATTTGTGCTGGAACCTATAAAATACTTATAGAAGTTTCCTTCTTGTATGCATTCAATGTCTGTACGACCATGAAGGAGTTCACTACCTGATCTTAACTGGCGGTTAGAAGCAAGCACTTGTATCTTAAAAACGGGTACAGCCTTTGATGTTTTACTTTCAGTGTCATTGCAAGGAAGCAATTCTCGAATAGCATCTGAGATTCTCTTCTTAGCCTCTTCTACCTTATTCATAGGGCGAGCCGGTGGTGCGGGCGTGGATGAACGAGGCTGTTCTACTGGTACTGTAGAGCGAGAACGCTGAACAGGAGCTGCAGAACGAGATCTTTCTACTGGCACAACTGGACGTGGTTTGGTTGTTGGAGCTGTTGGAATAACGTGGTCTACTACGATACGTTTATTCTCTGCAGCCCGATAAGGAACTACAATACGTGTGTCATATGTATTCTTGTATTGTGCAAAAGCATTATAAATACCTTTTGCCATAGCATCAATACCTTCTGGTGAGTTAAGGTATTCTTCCTCGTCAGCTGCTGTAATAAAGCCTAACTCTATCAAACAACCTGGCATAAAGCTCTCTCGCAATACGAGGAAACCAGCCTGATGAACCCCCTTATCAATACGTCCTGCAGACGAACAAACAGAGTTCTGTATCATTCGAGCTAACTCAACACTCCGCTCCATGTTCGCATTCTGCATGAATTCAAACATGATATAGCTCTCTGAAGAGTTTGGGTCAAAGCCCTGATAGGTCTGCTGATAGCCTTTCTCCATTGAGATTACGCTATTCTCTCGCATAGCCACATCGAGGTTTGCCTTCGCACGGTGCATACCTAAGGTGTACACTTGGAAGCCCTTTACATAGCGACCCGAACCCACAGAGTTCGTATGTACGGATATAAAAAGGTCTGCCTTTGCTTTATTGGCAATATCGGCACGCTGATGTAAAGGGATAAATACGTCGGTCTTACGCGTATAAATCACATTAACATCAGGCATATTCTTCTCAACATAGCGACCGAAGGCCAAAGCTATATTCAAGTTGATGTCCTTCTCCTTTGATATAGCACCTATCGCACCTGCGTCATGACCACCATGGCCAGGGTCAATAACCAGTGTGAAACGTCCGTCTGAAGCGAATGAAATGCTAACAAACATGACCAAGAAAACAAAGAGAAGCGATATTTTCTTAAACATACTTAACTATTTAAAGGACAAAGATACGGCTTTTCCTTGGGAAACCAAGACACTAATCCATGGTTTTATCATTTATTAAGTGTAATTCCACGCCTGCCCCGTCACTATCTGCACCCATTGGAGGATTCAGTTTCAAGAGTTTTAAGTCGATACTACTTATCATTGGGAAAGCCGCACACAATGCCTCGACAATGGATCCAGCAACTGACTCTAACAGGCGAGCGGGTTGTTTCATGACTTCTCTTACGACGTTAAAAGCCTCTGCATAGTTCAACGTGTCAGCAACATCATCGCTCTCCATGGCCTTTGCAAACGGATAACCTAACCGCAGATCGAGAACATACTCATTGCCAACCACACGCTCTTGTGCCCCTACTCCGATACGAGCATGGAAATGAAGGCCTTCCAGAAGAATATAACTTGTCATTAATTTCATCATTCTTTAAGAGAGGTGAGGGCAAGACGAGCTGCCTGCCCTCTGCTTTAATCCAAGACAGTCATTAGTCTACAATAGGTATATGTATGATTTTCTAATGACCGAATTGGTTTTTAATTGAATTTTACTGCTAACCGTTTAGCCACAACGTGAGGCTCCACAGTTGGTACAAATCAGGCAGCCTTCTTGATAAACAAGGGTTTCCTGACCACAGACTGGGCATTTCAAACCTGACGCACTCGTACCATCAGTAACATACTTCTTCAATGCTCGTTCAACACCAATCTTCCATGTGTTGATGCTTTCATTCTTCAACTGCAACGAACCAACGAGCTTGATGACATGGTCGATTGGCATACGATAACGCAATACGCCTGAAATCAACTTCGCATAGTTCCAATACTCTGGGTTGAACTTCTCTGACAAGCCCTCAACAGTGGTCTTATAGCCACGTTTATTCTCAAACTGGAAGTCGTAACGATGACTACCGTCTTCGGCTGTCTGCTTGATAATCTTACCCTTAGTAACACTCTTTGGAAGGGCGATACCCTCCTCGTCGTCCTGTAATCCGGTAAAGATTTCGTAAGGATAACCATCCAATAAACCAACGAAAGCCACCCATTTCTCTTTATTGTTTTGGAAGCGTACGACGTCGCATTCCAATTCCTTTGGACGGACCTCAGTAACGTTTGGATGGTTATTGGTATTTTCATGATGCTCCTCAGCTGAGTTAAGGTCTTTTACCTTCTCCTCATCAGCAGGCTTTTCTTCCTTCGTCTTATCCTTCTTCGATACCGAAATCATCACGCCCGAACGGCTACCATCACGATAGATAGTACAACCCTTACAGCCACTACGCCATGCCTCAACATAGAGTTTGTTCACCAACTCCTCATCAACTTGGTTTGGAAGGTTCACTGTCACAGAGATAGAGTGGTCTACCCACTTCTGAATCTCACCCTGCATACGCACCTTCATCAACCAGTCGACATCGTTTGCGGTAGCTTTATAATAAGGAGAACGCTTCACAAGTTCGTCAATCTCTTCCTGACTGTACTTCTTCTGCGTGTCAATTCCGTTCACCTCCATCCATGTCAAGAACTTACGGTGGTAAACAATGTACTCTTCAAAAGAATCACCTACCTCATCAACGAAGTCTACATGTACATCCGTATCGTTTGGATTCACCTTACGACGACGCTTATATACAGGCATAAAGACAGGTTCAATACCCGATGTCGTCTGTGTCATGAGCGAGGTTGTACCCGTAGGAGCAATCGTCAGACAGGCAATATTTCTACGACCATACTTCTTCATATCCTCGTAGAGCTGTCCGTCAGCCTCCTTCAAACGAAGAATAAACGGATTCTTCTCCTCTCGCTTAGCATCATATATCTCAAACGCACCACGCTCCTGTGCCATTGTCACTGATGAACGATAAGCATTCAGAGCCAATGTGCGATGAACATCAACAGAGAAGTCGGTTGCTTCCTGTGTTCCATAACGCAAGCCCATAGCTGCAATCATATCGCCCTCAGCGGTGATTCCCACACCTGTACGACGACCCTGACAGCTCTTTTTCTTGATCTTCTCCCAAAGATAATACTCTGCACTCTTCACCTCATCCACCTGAGGATCGGTCTTTATCTTCGACATGATGAGGTCGATTTTCTCCATCTCAAGGTCGATGATGTCGTCCATCAATCGCTGTGCGAGTTGTGCGTGACGCTTAAACAATTCCATATCAAAGCGTGCATGGTCTGTGAATGGGTCGATAACATACGAATAGAGATTCAACGAAAGGAGTCGACAACTATCGTATGGACAGAGTGGAATCTCACCACATGGATTCGTTGAAACAGTCTGGAAACCAAGGTCTGCATAACAATCAGGAATACTCTCTCGGATAATTGTATCCCAAAACAGTACGCCCGGCTCGGCACTCTTCCATGCGTTATGTACTATCTTTTCCCACAATGCCTTAGCAGAAATCTCCTTCGTTACGCTTGGTTCGCTGCTATTGGTAGGGAACTGCTGTACGTAGGTCTTATCCTCAACGACTGCCTGCATGAACTCATCGGTAATCTTCACCGACACATTAGCACCGGTCACCTTACCTTCTTCCATCTTGGCATCGATGAACGCCTCTGAATCTGGATGCTTAATACTTACTGAAAGCATCAAGGCACCACGACGACCATCCTGCGCTACCTCACGAGTACTGTTTGAATAACGCTCCATGAAAGGAACAAGACCTGTTGAAGTCAGGGCTGAGTTGTTAACTGGTGAGCCTTTCGGACGGATATGAGTCAAGTCATGTCCTACTCCACCACGACGCTTCATCAGCTGCACCTGCTCTTCGTCAATGCGCATAATGGCACCATAAGAATCGGCATTACCGTCCAAACCAATTACGAAACAGTTAGAAAGTGATGCCACCTGATAGTTATTACCGATACCCGTCATCGGACTACCAGCAGGGATAATATATCTGAAATGGTCCAAGAGGTCGAAAACCTCCTGTGCCGTCAAAGGGTTCTTATATTTGTTTTCAATACGAGCTATCTCGTTAGCAATGCGCCAATGCATCTGTTCTGGCGACTTCTCATAGATATTTCCAAAGCTATCCTTCATTGCATACTTATTGACCCACACACGGGCAGCAAGTTCGTCTCCGCCGAAATAAGCTAAGGATGCTTGGAATGCTTCATCAAATGAGTAAGTTTGTTTGGTTTCCATTATTGTCGTTTTAGAAAATATTTCGACTGCGAAGTTACAAATTGTTTTCCAAAATAGAAAACATTTAATTAACTTTGTAGCATCAAAATTATCTAAAATGAAAACTATTAATACAAGAAAGACGATAAGAAAATACACCAACAAGGATGTATCGGAGGATTTGCTGAAAACTCTATTAGAGAAGGCTGAACGTACGCCAACGATGGGAAACCTGCAACTTTACTCGGTTGTCATCACACGAAACGAGGAAAAGAAGGCGCAACTCGCACCTGCTCATTTCAATCAACCGATGGTGACAGGGGCTCCGGTGGTCCTCACTTTCTGCGCTGACTTCCGTCGTACTACGCTCTGGGCGGAGAACCGTAAGGCAACACCGGGTTACGACAACTTCCTTTCTTTCCTCAATGCTGCTACCGATGCACTGCTTTATTGTCAGACTTTCTGCAATCTTGCAGAGGAAGAGGGCTTAGGTACTTGCTTCTTGGGTACGACCATTTACAATCCCAAAAACATCATTGAAGTCCTACAACTACCACGTCTCGTGATGCCTATCGCTACTATCACACTCGGTTGGCCTGCTGAGAATCCACCCCTCACCGACCGTCTTCCTATCGAAAGTATCATCCACAACGAAACTTACGAAGACTATACCCCCGAGCGTATCGATGCTTTCTATACGCCAAAGGAGCAATTAGAGGAGAACAAACACTTTGTGGAAATCAACAACAAGGAAACCCTCGCACAAGTCTTCACCGACCTGCGTTATACGAAGGAGGCGAACGAAGCTATATCAAAAAGCTTGTTAGAAACGTTGAATGAGCAGTGGTAAGAAAGAAGCCTCACCCCCCAACCCCCTCTCCGAAGGGAGAGGGGGAGTGCTGGAAACAGTTCGCTTGGGGATGACTAAATGACTTTACCAACCAATAGGGATGACTAAATGACTTTACCAACCAATAGGGATGACACGCATTCTACTCCCCTCCCTATGGGGGAGGGGCTGGGGGAGGGGCTTTTCTCTCCCTTCGGAGAGGGGGCGGGGGGTGAGGTTGGAGGGGTTGGGGGATGAGGTTTTTCTTATAAATCTGCAAACAAGGTCTTGAAAAATAATTACATATTTTCAAATAGAAACGCTATAAATAACGGCAAAAACACATACAAGGAGTAGGTTTGTAACCATAAGGAAATCAATTAGTTATAAAGTGGTAAAGTAAAAGGTGCTTTATTGGACTTCAAAAGGGCGTTAGTAAGGGTCTTAAAGGGCATCTTTTGCAAGTCAAATGGGCGTCTTTTAGAAGCCAAATGAGCATGTATTGGTTTTGAACTGGATAAAAATAGTTTACAAATTTCAACTAATAAGGGAATAAGTTGTTTGTAGAAGACAGATAGCCATTGCACCTAACATATAGTTTGTCCCCCTTTGTAAAACTATCTAATTGGGGGTAGTCATACCATGTATGTGGGTTAATCTCATTCTATTAACCATCTACGCATTTAATGGAAGAACCTTTATTTATCCTCAATCCCGCAGCATTATTCCTTGTGAGATACTTTTTATATATTGAAGTGACATTTTTGGGATTTATCCATTGATACGGGGATTTTATGCTTAGAAAAGACCCAAGAAACACCGAAGCACCTCATATCAACATATAGAGCCCCCCAAAGACATCTCAACATATAAAATTTTCTCACAAGGAATAATACTGCGGAATTAAGGTATAAAAGGTAGTGCTCAATTGAATTATTTTCATTAAATTTGCAATAGAATAGTCAAAAGGCGAAAATAATGGAACGTATAAATCGGATTAAAGTAGTGTTGGCAGAGAAGCAGCGAACAAACAAGTGGTTGGCTGAGACATTGGGAAAAGACACTTCAACCGTTTCGAAATGGTGTACAAATTCATCTCAGCCCGATATTCAAACTTTTTTGCGTATAGCAGAAGTTTTGGATGTAGATATAAGAGAGCTACTTGTGGGAACTAAAGATATGCATACATTCGGACAATAATGTAACAAGAGGAAATGATGGAAGACAAGCAATACATACAGGGGCTTGACGAATACATCCGTCAGGGCGAACCGCAAGAACGTGAACGAGGCAGAGCATGGCAGACAGCCATAGGTCTGCAGGAAGTGGATGGACTGAAACCCTCAAACTATCTATTGCAGACGGCTCGTCGGCACATAGCGGGCGACATCAGCATCGGTGAAGCCAAGCAACTCATTGATAGCTACTATAAGTCGCAAACAGGACGTAAAGAAATAGAAGGCGAACGGACAGAAGAGGCAGACAAGGTGTCGGCTAGAATCACAGAGTTATTGCAGGAGCAGACTTTCAACTTCTCGCCTGCTCAATACACGTCCATTCACCGCCGGTTATTCGAGGGTATATACAAGTTCGCTGGGCGTATCCGCGACTATAACATCACCAAGCAGGAATGGGTGCTGAGGGGCGAGACGGTCTATTATGCCAGTGCCGACACCATCAGCGAGACGTTGGAATATGATATGGGACAGGAGCGCAACTACAGCTACAAGGGGAAGAGTATAGACGAAGCCATCAGCCACCTGACTCGTTTCTGTGCTAATCTGTGGCAGATTCATGCCTTTGGAGAAGGAAACACCCGTACTACCGCTGTGTTTATGATAAAGTATCTCAGGACGCTTGGCTTCAAAGTGACAAACGACCTCTTCGCCACTAATTCCTGGTATTTCCGCAATGCGCTTGTAAGAGCCAACTACTCGAACCTGCAAGAGGGCATCACGGAAACGACCGTCTATCTGGAACGTTTCTTCCGCAACATGCTTCTTGGTGAACAGACTCCACTGCGAAACAGGGAAATGCATCTCGACTGGAAGCTAGAGAGTGAGACGCAAGGGAAGGATGTTGCCCATCAAAGTGCAAAACAGGTGTTCACAAGTGCAGATTTTGCCCAAGGACTACCCGCAAAGTGTAGAAATTGCACTTTGAAAGAAATCGCTGTACTTAGAATCATACAACAGAATCCTTCAGTTTCTCAGAAGATAGTTGCTAGTGAGATTAGAACGTCTGAACGCACTGTTAAGTCTATCACCGCCCGACTTACGGAGCAAGGAATCTTGAAGCGCAGTAAAGGAAAGGGTAGTGCATGGGAAATAATAGGAGATTAGTCATATAACCGTAATTGCTTTATGTCGAAAGTAGCACTAAAGAAATATCTGAACACCTTGCAAAAAGGTGAGATAGTAGAGATGGTTCTTGACCTCTACGATGCCCGTAAGGAGGCCAAGGAGTACTTGGAGTATTTCCTGAATCCTGATGAGGAGGAGAAATTGAAGGAATACTCAGGAAAATATAACAACTAAACCATCATGGCTAAGAATAAGAAGAAAGCAGAATTGCCTCATCCTTTCTCTGAAAGGGAATACATCAAGACCAGAGCACGACAACTGCCATTGGGCAAATGCTACGCGCTCGGGAACTGGAAACAACAGAAGTATTCGCCCGTAGTTGTCACACGATGCCATAAGCAAGGAACATTCACGATAGGAATGTTCATTGTTGATATGCTATGCCGTGGCGTAACAGATTCAGAATACTTCTTCAATATAACTCGGGAGGAACTGGATGATACACTGAAAACACTCAGCCACCCTCCAGCCTTGATGATGGAGGAAATACCATATGAAGTTGCCCACAATCTCATTTACGGGGCAGTGTCCTTTGCCGAGGAAGCAGGCTTGGAACCAGACAAGACGTTTGCTATCACACAATACGTTCTTGAAGAGGATGATGAAACCATTCCTCTGATTGAGTACGAGTATGGTGAAGACGGTGTTCATCATCTGCTTGCTATGACCGAGGAAGAGAAGGCGAAGTTTGAGCCTATCTTGAAACGGCATCTGGGCACAAAATACAAGATAACGACCCAGACGGAGCACGAAGCACGGAAAGAGGTACTTCGGCAGGAGGCTATGGAGGGCGTGGCATATCAAGTATATCGCGAGTCAATAATATCAAGATATAAGGATGAAATATGATAGACAAGAACGAAATAACCAAGCAACTTCAGGACTGGATTAACCAGATGGAAAAGTCTGGCCAGCATGTGGACCTGAATGGCATCAACAAGCATTTGGGTGAAGTCATGCAGAAACAGAACACTGCACCACGAGATAATTTCAATGGCTTCTCATCGGAGCAGATGCACTTTATGCTCAACTTCCCATTAGAAGCAAGATGCCCTGTCCGGCTGCGTCAGTTAACGGAAGAACAGATTGCAAGGATTCCCGTCATGCGTCAGACTCTTCACCTGATGAATTCGCTCAAAGAAAAGGAGATGAAACTCACCCCCCAGGGCTATATACCTCCCAAGATGGTAGCCGCACTCTATGAGATGGGTAGCCATAGCTGGAATTCGGATTGGTTCAAGCAGAAGAATGAATCCAAGACAGAGGAAATACAGGTATTCAGGGTCGCCATGAAGGAGTGTGGACTTGTCAAGACACGCCTTGGGAAGATGTCGCTGACGGCAAAAGGCAAAAAGTTATTGAGCGACCAAAACGAATTGATGCGTACCATCATGCTCTTCCTCCTTCGCGACTACAACACAGGATGGCTTGACATGTATGAAGAAACCGAAGTTGGAAATCTTGGTCGTATATACTCCTTGTGGCTTCTGCATCACTATGGAACAGACTGGCGAGATACAAGTTTCTATGCGAATGAGTATTATAAGGCATTTCCTACGCTACGAGGTGGTAATGCTTATGAGTACCGGACATTTAACCGTCTGTTCCGCTTTATCGGCATCTGCGAAATCAACGAGAGTGATGATTTTAGAGGGTCAACATTTGGTAAGAAAACCCGAAAGACGGACATCCTTGATATGATGTTCTCGTTTGATGAACCTGCACGGTAATATGTGATAATTGTATAACCCCCATTAACAACAAACGAATATGAAGAAAGTTTTGATTATTTCTGGTCACACGAATACAGAGAGTGATTCTATGGCCAACAAGCAAATCCTGAACGAACTACAGACACGTCTGCTGCCTGAAGCTGAGTATGACATCCTTGACCGCCTCTATCCCGATTATCGGATTGACGTAGAGGCTGAACAGAAGAAACTTGTGGAGGCGGACATCATCGTGCTGCAATATCCTGTGTTCTGGTACGGTTGGACATCGCTGATGCAGAAGTGGATTGAGGATGTGTTCCAGCATGGTTTCTCACATGGCAGCAAGGGCAAGGCCTTGGTAGGCAAGAAACTCTTCCTGTCGTTCACTACCGGCGCGCCTGAGGAAGCGTATCAGAATGGCAACGTAGATATTGAAGACCTCATCAAACCCGCTGTTGGCATGGCCGCTCTGACAGGGCTCGATTTGGCAGGCTATGTTTACACTTGCGGTGTCAGCTACGGTATGCGTCAGGAGGCTGGTGAGGAAATCCTCCGCAAGTCAGTGGCTCACGCAGAGAAACTGGCAGTGCTGGTTAAGGCAGAAGAGTAAGGGGTATGAACAAGAATGGGCTGCCTCGCAAGCACACAGCTTTCGAGGCAGGAGTACATTTAGCAGACAAGATAAAACAATAAAACTATGAGTGAAATAAAGATAACTGTTATTCGCACAGGGCAAGTTCGTGTGTCGCCCTATCTGCCCTTTGGTGGTGTCGTTTCTAAAATAAAGGATAAATGATATATTTAGTTTCGCTGCTGATGCAGCATAATATTTAACGAACTATTGTTAAATGCGTAGATTGTTAATAGAATAAGATTAATCCACATACATAGTATGATTACCCTCAATTAGATTGTTTTACAAAGGGGGGAATAAACTATATAATAAAAATAATTAGATGCGATGGCTATCTGTATTTTACAAACAACTTATTCCCTTATTAGTTGAAATTTGTAAACTATTTTTATCCAGTTCAAAACCAATACATGCTCTTTTAGCTTCTAAAAGACGCCCAATTGGCTTGCAAAAGATGCCCTTTAAGCCCCTTACTAACGCCCTTTTAGAGTCCAATTAAGCACCTTTTCTTTATTGCCTTTGTAACTAATTGATTCCCTGTCTATTGCAAGCTTGCTTTTTGTAGGCGTTTTTTGCCTTTATTTTAGCTGTTTTGCTTGATTTTATGTAAATAATTTTCAAGTTCGTTTTGGTGGAATTAAGTATTGTGGATGAGATGATTATATCGGAATATATAAGGATGCGAATTATTGTATCAGTAATAATGATGGAGTATTTTGTTTTTATTCGTGTGCCTTTTTAATATTTATATTGTATGAATGAGAAATAATATAGAATACCAAAGTAAAGGTGAGTTATGTATAAATGATGCAAAGTTGGTGAAAATATTGATATAATTCTTTTTTCTTGGACCTATACAGTGTTTTTACATATATTATTTTTATCTTTGCCTTATCGAATATTTTAAATAAAAATCATTAGTTACAAACCATAATAATAAGATGGACCTTTAACCGATATTTTTGGTTTCTTAATACGTTACTGCAATCGATGATAAAAGAATATTAACAATTAGAAAAAAAGTAAATATGAGAGCTATTACAAACGAGCATTTACAAGCCTACCTAGAAGGAGGTTGTCTACAAAAATTATTCAATGTCATCAAGGATGACCCAGAGCTTTCCTTTGAAATCAGAGTAAAGAATGAAGTTATGATATATTATCATAAGGATAGAATCCTGACGATACGTTTCTGTAAAGGTAAGCCTTCAATCGAGATTTTATCTGAAAAGTATTATAAGAAAGATACGCCTCCTTCTGTCTCATTTGATGATTTGATGGAAACCCTAAGAGATACAGATCTATTAAGAAAATACTTTAAAGAGGCTAAACAGCTGATAGGTTCTTACAAGGCAGATCTGGAATTTGAAGTTCAGCAGAATATTGCTTCGGGAAACCGTAGTTTTAACAATAGATTTGTTGTTGTGGATATGGAATGGCAACTTCCACAGTCGGATATCAAGAAAGAGGAAAGAATAAGCAAGACGAGATTTGACCTCGTGGTGGTTGATACGAAGAAAAATGACATGGGG
The DNA here is from genome assembly GCA_963550695.1 of uncultured Prevotella sp. Lineage (GTDB taxonomy): Bacteria > Bacteroidota > Bacteroidia > Bacteroidales > Bacteroidaceae > Prevotella. The sequence continues at coordinate 12,550 of CAUVDL010000054.1, forward strand.
GAGAATGATATCTATCTTGGTGAACTAAAGGTGGGAATGGGAGCGACAGGAGGCAAGTCCGGAATAGAAGACCATGTTATTAAGACGAATAAAATTATTAATAACGCTAAGGCTTGTGCAGCTCTGCGGGATGATGTGGAAAGCATCATCCGTCAAAAGGCAAAGTTGGGATTGTTTGAAGGAGATCATACAGGACTTAACTTGTCTGATACGCCTCGTATGATGCTCATTCTTGCATATCGAGGAAATGAGGAAAAGAATGCTTTGGAAGGGCAAGAAAAGATTGCAAAAGATAAAGCAAGAGAGCTGAATATGGTAGAACCTCTGGTTGTTTGGTATAATGCACTAATAACTTCGAAAGTCTTATGAAGATAAAAATACATAGAGGACTTGACCAGATAGGAGGCTGTATAACCGAGATATGGACAGATTCTTCCAGAGTATTCATAGACTTTGGGCAGAATCTGCCGAGTAATGGGAAGACTGTTACACTTGAAGAAGATGCCCTTATGGTTGCTGATATTATTAGGAATAATGAGAAAGAACATCAGGCGGTTTTCTATACGCATGCTCACGAAGACCATGTTGGACTGTTCCGTTATATCCCACTTGAACAGTATATTGGAGAAGGAAGTAAAGAACTTTTGCTTATTAAATATAAGACACTTCTTGAGAGATACGAGATGGCAATAGATGAGCGCCATCAGCTACAAGAGCCCAGTAAGGAGAAAGAAGAACCTCTGGAAGAGAAATATCGTACAACAAAGGGTCTTATAGATAAGTTGAAGTCTTTTAAAACTTGGAAACGTACAGCTCTCAAAGAGAGTCCCAGCCCCATAACGATAGGTGACATTAAGGTTACACCTTTCTTCACCTGCCATAGCATTTATGATGCTCACATGTTTCTCGTTGAGGCTGATGGGAAACGTATTTGGCATACTGGTGATTATCGACAGCATGGCTATATGGGCAAAGGTCTTTTCCCCATGCTGAGAAGATATGCTACTGACATAGATGTTCTGATAACAGAAGGTACGATGCTTGGGCGGAAAGACAAATGTATCCATGAATGTGAGGTGTCAAGGAAGATGGCAAGTGTGATGCAAGCCTTCAAATATGTCTTTGTTCTCGCTTCGGCTACGGATATAGAACGATTGGCAAGTATCAAGGTGGCAGCAGAGAATGTAAAGAAACCTTTATGCATCTTGTCCTCGTTTATGAAAAGGGCGATGAAGTTTTTCACAGAGAGGGAGTCCAGCCTATCACGTGGCTTGTTCTCCTTTGCACCTCGGTTTTATACCGATAAGCTCTATGGAAAGCTGAAACACAGAGGATTTACGATGGTTGTAGGGACATCACAGGTTGATAGGGTGAAGAAACTGCTTGATAGTCTCCCACAAGAGGAAACGCTGCTCATATATTCAACCTGGGATGGATACTATAAGAATGCGGAGCAGATAAAAGCAAATTCAAAGTATAAGGAGTTTCGTGAAATGTTCTATAACGTTGTGGATATCCATACATCAGGACATGCGGATAAAGCTACGATAAGGAAAGTTATAGAGACGGTTCGCCCAAAGGAGGTTATTTGTATTCATAAGGAAGCAGGCGCAACGTTGTAAGAGTATTGTTGCACCACAGTTTATTTTGATTCCATAATACAATAAAGACAAAGAAACGATAATGACAATCCTTCAAATCTCTGATACACACAACCGTCATCAGTTGTTGACTAATCTGCCTATGGCTGATGTAATTGTCCATTGCGGTGACTTTACTGATATGGGTACGGAAGAGGAAGTACTGGACTTCCTGAATTGGTTTATATCTCTACCTTATCCGCATAAGTTGTTTGTTGTTGGTAATCACGACCTTTGCTTATGGGAGGCTGATGGAATAGAAGAGCTGCCAGATAATGTCCATTTTCTTCAAGACCGAGGTTGTGAAATTAATGGTGTACGGTTCTTTGGCTTAGGTTATAATCATCCTGAGAGTTTGATACCCGATGGTATAGACGTTCTTGTGACTCATGAGCCCCCTGTAATGATATTGGATGAAAGTAACAACACACATTGGGGAAATGCTCCTCTTCGTAATAGAGTGATGAAAACTAAGCCTAAATATCATTTGTTTGGTCATGCTCATGATGCTTACGGAATAGAAAAATACGAAGATATTGTGTTTTCAAATGGTTCTTCTCTTGATGATGCTTATAGATTATGCCATAATCCTCAGCTGATTACATTCTGATAATATGTTTTTTGTTTAATGAGTAATTTGTTTTTCACTATAAAGTATTGTCTTTGTGACTGAGTCTTAGTCAAGTCTATTTTAGTAAAGAAAGCATTGCATTATGGAGAAGAAGGTTTATTTCGCAGGTTCTATCCGTGGTGGTAGGGAGGATACGGCTGTGTATAAGCGGATTATTGACTATATCAACAGGACTGATACAGTACTTACGGAGCATATTGGTTTAGGAAGTTTGAGTGTGAAGACACGTACAAAAGAGGATGATGTGCATATATATGAGCGTGATACAGAATGGCTTAGGTCGTCAGATGTGCTAATAGCAGAATGTACGAATCCTTCTCATGGTGTTGGTTATGAGTTGGCATACGCTGAGGCTCGTAATATCCCTGTGTATATCTTCTATGACAAAAGCAAAGCCAATATCTCGGCAATGCTGAATGGTAACGCCTATTTTAAGGTTTACCCATACGAGAACGAAGCGGAGATATATCCTGTTCTTGATGAAATATTAGGAAATAAGTAGGGTGTTTTAATACACAAAAATCATTATTAAAGGTTGAATTTATTGTTCCATCCTTGTCCAGATCGGGGTAGATTTTCTCGTTTTATCTGTTATAATGCAAAGTGAGAAGTGAGCATCACACTTCTTGGACGAAGCTGGTAGCAGGTGTAGCTTTCGGAAAGATTGCTGTTAGAACGATAGGTAAAGGTTTTTGTATTGAAGACATTATCGAAGTTAAGGACGAATTGTATCTTCTTTTTTGTTTTAAATGTGATACTAATGTTCATAAAGGTGTAATCCTTTTTATCCGTAAAACCACTGTTATGCGTGTATTGTAGGTTGGTGTTTAGTATCAGTCTATCAGGAATAAAAGCCATGGAGAGTGAAGTTTCATTGCTAAAATTGCGAATAATATTTTTGTAGTTACCCGACTTTGATTGTGAGATTGCCCAACGGCAGTTCTCTGTTAGTCGGATGTTCTTTAAAAGATTAAAGGCAAGGTTGGCAGAGACGAAGAAACTATTATACTGATAGTCGGTGATGACAGACTGGCGTAGTATCTTACTTGTGTTAGCCGAATAATCAGCTGTTGCCCCGATACTCATGTCGTGCCAAGCAATCTCCTTTCGT
>CAUVDL010000055.1:0-15812 GCA_963550695.1 uncultured Prevotella sp.
GTGACATTGCGTTTACCTCCGTTCCCTCCGTGACTCCGTGTGCCTATTATATAAGGGTTTTAGTCTATCACTCCATATTTCGGAAGAACTAGAATTTTATCATGATATAAAAATCAATACATGACGAATTAGAGTCGAATAGATGCCCTTTAAGCTTCTAAAAGACGCCCTTTTAAGCTCTTAATAACGTCCTTTTGAAGTACAACTAAGCACCTATTAGATTAGTACTTTGTAACTAATTGAATACATGACACTTACAAGGGTAGTAAAAAATAGCCGTTTTTACCCTAAGAATAAGGTAAAAACGGCTATTGAATTGTAAATAAATTTCCAAACAGACGAGTATCTATTTTGAATATAAAAACTATTGAAAGTGCTGTCTAACGAGTATCTTCATTATTCATTCACAGCTCCACAATGTGGACATCTTCCTTTTCTGTGTAGGCGTACGCCACAGTTTCCGCAATAATAAGTCTCGCTGCTCTTACGCAAATAGACACGGAAGGCATAATAGATATAGGCAATAAGAAGTGGATAGCCTATATAATATAACGTAAGTACAGAAAATACGATGTAATTTACCGCACATACCGCACCTAATCCGCTAAGATAAAGCAGAGTCTCACCTGATTTCAACAATCTTCGAACATCGTCTATTGTAGCGATACCAGTGATAAGCATTGCCCAGACAAGAACTAAAAATATATTGAGTAATAAGGGTTGAGAGAAGGGATTGAGGGAAGGGTGGAAATAGAATTCACGCCATGTCTCGGGTGCAAAGAGCTGGATGCTGGCATAAAAAGCAGCAGAAAGTGCCACAATGACAGCTAACAGCGTAGGATAGAACGAACTAATATCGTTAAAGTGTACGATATGTGCATTCTTTTTCAGTATCTTACGTGCCAAATAACCTACCCCCATGATTGAAATAACAATCAAGAAGATGAGTAAGTGAATGTTTGAGAACGTAGAAATAAACTGCGATATTGGGTCAGCTGGATCAACCTGTTTCAATAAGCGAGATTCATGAATCCAACCAAAGGAATAATCTTCCGTAGCAATCTGTACCCATACAGAATCCTGCTTATCAATGGGAAGAATACGAATGTCTGCCACAACAACTTCCTTTCCGTCCTTCACCGCAAAGGAATCTATCTTCATTCCGTTGACAGCCTCTTCTGGTTGCTGACGAAGAAGCATCAGTGAATCAGCCGTAACAATAAAGTTAAATCCCTGAGAATAATGATGTTTTACACGAAAGTCTAACGAGTCTATTTTACTTCGCATACCACTCCAATCAACATCTCTATTACTCTTTTGCCTCAATATAGAGTCATTCCCAATTGATAACTGACGAGAAATCTGTGCCTCTTGAATACTATCAGGAATTCTAAAAGATGAAGGGGTCTTCTTATGATAACAACCTGTAAACAAGAAACTAAACATTAAGAAAAGAAATCCTCCAACAATACCGTAGCCTTGTCCAAAACAACTGTTAGACTTTCTTCTTACAGAAGCCTGTACATGACCTTGTTCCTTGATATTTCGTTTATTCGTAATCATGATGATAAGCTATAAACTATGAATTTCAATTACGTAACGTTGCACACATTCATCTGACAGTTCTTACAATCGAACTCTAAGCGGAAACGACGCTTGTCAGGCAGTTCGAGGAAGAGCGGTTCACGCCAAGTAGGCTTCTGTCCACCTCGCTTCACGCAATAGCCGAGCGAATAACGAATACAATGACGACACTGCATCAACAAGTGAGAAACCGCCTCTTTATCTCCCTTGATAGAGAACGACTTACCTGACGGCTCAGAACCATTAGTCCCCACAGGGTATTGTATCTCAAAAGCTGGCTCGACTTTGGTCAATCCCTGCTGTTCATAGAACTTACGGGCAGCATCATTGGAGATATTATACAGGTAAGGTAACTGCTGATATTGGGCTGGATTCACCATCGAGATATGTGGCTTATGATCAGAGACCTTATCCACCGACTTTCGATGAATCGTCATGCGCTGCATATTCATTACCTGCTTGTCGAGATTCTCTATCACCATACGACGAAGTTCTGCAAGAATACTGCTTGGAATGAAGTACTTATCAGCTCCGTCAACTATCTCAACCTCAGTACATTCATATACCGTATTACCCAACTTCGTGAGCTGACGTATGATGTTATCACGTTGAGGTTTTTGGGCAAGTTGAAGACCTCCCCCAGCCTCCTCCGAACCAATAGTCACTGACCGAAGGGAAGTAATAGGAGGAGAGAGCCTAACGGGATGCTCGTTAGATATTCTTTCGTAAGATGTTTGATTTGGAGTTAGACTTCCTATCACCTCCGCTTTTGCCCATATTGCCCCACGACTATCCGTTAGGCACTCCCCTCCTTTGGAGGGGTTGGGGGAGGTTTCAGAGGAGACTCCAAACCACATCTTTATCGCAATCTTACGTTCAGCGGTCTTTCCACTCAACTCCTTATCGAACGCCTGATCCTGATTACGATACAAGCCCATACCGGGCTTTAAGCCTCTTGGCATCTTGAAGGGATAAAGCCTATTACCAACAGCACGGTTAACACGGAATCCCTCCAAGCGTGTTGACTGACTTTCTGTATCACGTGAAAGGAAACAGAGTCCATCACCATTCGCAAAGTTTGCTGTGCTGGACACATTAAAACTATCACGCCTTATCTCCTTTACCCGGCCCACAAACTCGCCCAAAGCCTTTGGCGTATCGGGGGAGAAGATATCAGCCTGCCTGCCTTTGAGGAAGTAATTGGTATAACCACGATTGAAAGTCTTCTTCAAATCAGGTGTAAACGAATAGCGAACACGCCCCAAAGACGCACGACGGAACTCACCTGGATGCTTACTGATAATCTCGTCTATGCGCTTGCTATAAGCCGAGACAACGTTCTTCACGTAGTTGACATCTTTCAGTCTTCCCTCTATCTTAAAGGCACAAGCCCCCGAACGCATCAGTGTTTCGAGGTTATCAATCTGGCTCATATCCTTCAATGAGAGAAGATGGCGCTGATGTTCGATGGTCTTTCCGTCTGAATCTTTCAAATCAAACGCCAATCGACAGAACTGTGCACACGCACCACGATTGGCAGAACGACCAAAACTATACTGTGAAACATAACATACACCACTATAACTTACGCACAATGCACCGTGTACGAAGGCTTCCAGTTCAAGCTCTGGCAAACGGCTATGAATATCGTTTATCTCTTCAGCTGACAATTCACGAGCGAGTACAACACGATCAAAACCCTGCTGACTCAGCCATTGTGCCTTCTCCCACGTACGTGTATCACATTGTGTACTGGCGTGGAGGGCTACCGTGTCAGGAACTATCTCCCGCACCTTACTCATCAATCCCATATCCTGCAAGAGGAAGGCATCCACGCCTACGTCCACCAATTCACGCACCAATGCAAGCGTATCGTCAAACTCATCGTTATAGATAATCGTATTGATGGTCACGTGAACTGTGGCTCCATAGCGATGGGCATATTCGCATAGCTTGCCGATATCCTCTACACTATTGCCTGCGGACTGGCGTGCACCAAAGCGGGAAGCACCAATATATACGGCATCAGCTCCGTGTTCAATAGCGGCTATACCACATTCAAGGTTCTTGGCTGGGGCGAGGAGTTCGATTGTGATGGGTGATGGGTGCTGAGTAATGGGTGTTGATGATTGCATATTGTTGGGTGATGGGTGATGGGTGATGGGTGTTGATGATTGCGTATTGTTGGGTGATGAGTGTTGGGGAATGGGTGTTGATGATTGCGTATTGTTGGGTGATGAGTGTTGGGTGATGGGGGATGATGATTGCGTATTGTTGGGTGATGGGTGATGGGTAATGGGTGATGATGATTGCATATTGTTGGGTGATGGGTGATGGGTAATGGGTGATGATGATTGCATATTGTTTGAATGGTAGATGCTAAGCAGAATCACTATTCATTACCACCTAACACCCATCACCCATCACCCATATGTTGGGTGTTGATGATGGGTATAAACTATTTATAATGGGAGATGTTACTAATCAAATGCAACAATTCATTAATATCCATCATTCAACACCTATCACCCAACGACCACCCAACTCAACCAATTTGTGAACAGTAAATTAGCATGTGCACGCCAAGTTACCAGCGGACCTTTCTCGGGATTGTCTTCACGATAATAATACTTCGGGAGTTCTACGTCATCACGCTTACCAAGGTCACGGTGATACTCCGTGTCAAGTGTGTCGGGAGCATACTCCAAATGACCTGTGATAAAGAACTCACGCCTACTGCGTGACCTTACAATAGACACACCACTTTCTTCCGATTCAGCAATGATTTCAAGGTCGTCAACCCGTTCAATGTCCTCACGTCTTATCTCCGTATGACGACTCTGAGGCATACGGAAGACATCATCAAAACCACGGAACAGAGGTAATTCGGGTTTCAAAGGGATAGTTGGGAAGATACCAAACATCTTCTTTGACAAAGGATACTTAGGTATGTCATAGAAATGATAGAGTCCCGCTTGTGCCGCCCAACAAATATAAAGCGTTGAACGCACATTCTCACGTGCCCAATTGAATATCCCTTGCAGTTCTGTCCAATAGTCCACCTCCTCAAAGGGCATACCCTCAACAGGCGCACCAGTGACTATCAATCCGTCTATCTTCTCCTTACTAAGTTCTTCAAACGTATGATAGAAACGGTCTATGTGTTCCGCAGATGTATGCTTAGAAGCATGACTTTTTAGCTTCATAAAACTGATATCCAACAATAGCGAACTATTAGAAAGAAGGCGTATAAAGTCTGTCTCAGTCGTAGCCTTGAACGGCATAAGATTGAGTATGACAATACGAAGTGGACGCTTATCATCCTTCTTTGCAAGCATTTCTTCTATATTGATATTCTCACGCTTCAGTATATCAATAGCGGGAAGCCCGTCGGGTAATCTTAATGGCATATCCTGTTTCCTTTATCTTTCATAGTCGTACAAGCATACGACCCTTTTTAAATAAGTTACAAAGATAGTAATTTATAACAGATTGCACAAGTCTTACCTATATAAAAGATAGAAATAGGATAAGGCGCACACATTTCCTAACCAATATGGTATGGGTGATGGGTGATGGGTGGTAGGTGGTAATGAATAGTGATTCTGCTTAGTACCTATCACTCAAACAAGGTGACGGGTGATGGGTGATGGGTGGTAGGTGGTAATGAATAGTGATTCTGCATAGTATCTATCACTCAAACAAGGTGACGGGTGATGGGTGATGGGTGGTAGGTGGTAATGAATAGTGATTCTGCATAGTATCTATCACTCAAACAAGGTGTAATCATCAACACCCAACACTCAACACCCAACACTCATCACTTACCAAAGCTTCAAACGCTCAGTCTCTGGGATGAAGAGCTTATCACCCTCCTTCACATCGAAGGCCTTATACCACACGTTGATATGTGGCAAAGCACCATTCACACGCCACTCACCAAGAGAGTGAGGGTCACTCTTCACACGACTACGAATTTCAGCCTCTGTGATATTGTTTGCCCATACACCAGCATAAGCGATAAAGAAACGCTGTTCTGGTGTGAAGCCCATAATGCTCTTACCCTTCTTAGCCTCTGGCGTCTTTTCAAAAGCATTGAAAGCCACCTGAAGACCACCGTGGTCAGCAAGGTTCTCACCTAATGTGAGCTTACCATTTGCATAGAGATCAGGCAATACCTTAATAGCACTGAAGAAGTCAGCATACTTACTGGTACGTGCCTCGAAGTTCTTAGCATCCTCCTCTGTCCACCAGTCAGTCATATTACCATCCTTATCATAATGGCGTCCCTGATCATCGAATCCGTGTGTCATCTCGTGTCCGATAACCACACCGATAGCACCATAGTTAAAGGCATCATCAGCCTTTGGGTCGAAGAATGGATATTGAAGAATACCTGCTGGGAAGCAGATTTCGTTCGTCGTAGGGTTATAGTAAGCATTCACGGTCTGAGGGGTCATCAGCCACTTGTCCTTATCTACTGGTTTACCTGCCTTCTCCTCGATGGCATCCTTTGCCCAGAACTTCTGACAGGTCAGCACGTTCTCATAATATGACTTCGATGGATCAATCGTAAGCTGGCTCAAATCCTTCCACTTGTTAGGATAGCCCACCTTCACATAGAAGGTTGAAAGTTTCTCAAGTGCAGCTTTCTTTGTGGCCTCACTCATCCAGTCTTGTGCCTTAATACGCTCAGCAAGGCTCACTTCAAGATTCTTGATAAGGTCTTCCATACGCTTCTTACTTGTAGCTGGGAAGTAACGTTCACAATAGATTCGGCCAAGTGCCTCACCCATCTGCTTCTCCACCTGCTGTGTGGCACGCTTCCAACGAGGATAGTCCTCCTTTGTTCCACGCATCGTCTTACTAAAGAAGTTGAAGTATTCAGCACGCACATCATCGCTCAGGTAGTTAGCCGAAGCAAGGATAGCACTCCACTCCATACATGCACGGAGTTCGTCAGCAGTCTCAGTAGATGTCAGTTTGTCAACACCCGCAAGGAAGGCAGGCTGACATACGACCATCGTCTGAATATACTCGCTCTTGATACCCTCAGCATTTGCCATCTGTTCAAGCGGAATATTAGGATACTTCTCCTTGAACTCGCTGAGCGTCATCTTATTATAATTTGCTTCCACGTCACGCAATTCAGTACGACTCTTTGAGATCATTGCTAACATCGTCTCATAACGCATTACGGCATCACGCTTAGCCTGTGCCTGTGCATCAGAGAATCCATAGAGACGGAACATATTAGCAATAAACTGACGGAAGGCATTACGGATTTCTGTTGTTGCCTTATCATTGTCAAGATAGTACTCCTTCTGTCCAAGGCTCAATCCGTCCTGATAGATAAGGAGGATATTCATCTTCGCATTCTTCTCGTCGGCCTCAAAAGAATAACCCATTGGCACACCATAGCCGAAGCTTGCATACTTCAATTGAAGAGCACGAAGGTCTGACAGAGTTTTTGCACCTTCCATCTCATTAAGCAGAGGCTTAACAGGGCTTACACCCTCCTTGTTACGACGCACTGAGTCCATAGCGAGTTTATAGAAGTCACCTAACTTCTTCTCTGTGGCACTCTGCTTACCCTGTTTCTTGAGCAAATCTGTCAGAATAGTGTTGATACGCTTGTTATTGTTCTCCTGCAATTGGTCAAACGAACCAAAGCGTGAGAAAGCTCCAGGAAGTGGATTAAGTTTCTGCCATCCACCTGTGGCAAACGTGAAGAAATCGTCAGCCGGACGTACCGACTTGTCGAGATTCTCTGCCTTGATTCCTGCCTGTCCCTGTGCCATAACGGTAAAGGGGGCTGATGCAAGGAGCATCATTGGTAAAAGTTTCTTGATACGCATAGTAAAAAATATTTTGGTTTAATTCAGAAATTGACTTAATTCAAAATTCATAATTCATAATTAGAAGTAATTCATAATTCAAAATTCATAATTCATAATTATGATTACCGATGTAAGAGATATTCAATGCTCAAAGTTCAAAATTCAAAACTCAAAACTCAAACGTCAAAATTCAAACGTCAAAGTTCAAAGGTTTAACCCAAATCATAAAGTTCAAAGTTCAAACGTCAAAGTTCAAACGTCAAAGTTTCCAATTCTTCCGAAAGCACCATCCATCGTTCATTTTCCTCATCGAGTTCACGTTGGAGGTTGGTATATTCCGTTACGAGTTCCATATTCGAGGCATTCTCAGGGGCCATCAGGAGTTCATCGAGTTCGCTCTTACGTGCTTCAAGTTTCGCTATCTTAGCCTCAGATTCTTCCACAGCACGTTGTGCCTTACGAATCTTCTTCTGTTGCTCTTTGCGTTCAGCGTAAGATAAAGCCTCCCCCGACCCCTCCGAAGGGAGGGGAGCTGCACTTTTGCTATTATTTGATGAAGACTTACCATTATCCCCACTATTCAACGAGAGGTTCTCTGCACTCTCCCCCCTTTGGAGGAGCTGGAGGGGGCTTTTCAACCAGTCATAAATACCACCTAAATGCTCTCTGACCTTACCACCACCAAACTCATACACCTTGCTCACCAATCCGTCGAGGAACTCACGATCGTGGCTCACGATGATTGCCGTTCCATCAAAGGCTTTGATAGCCTCCTTCAACACTTCTTTTGAAGCAATATCGAGGTGGTTGGTAGGCTCATCAAGGATAAGAAGATTCACTGGTTCGAGTAGGAGTTTTATCATCGCCAAACGCGAACGTTCACCACCCGAAAGTACCTTGACATACTTCTCCGACGTCTCACCTCCGAACATAAAGGCACCGAGCAAGTCGTTTATCCTCAGACGCATATCGCCCGTGGCAACTCTATCAATGGTTTCGTATATCGTGAGGTTCTCATCTAAGAGCTGTGCCTGATTCTGTGCGAAATAACCAATCTGTACGTTATGACCTATCTTCAGCGTACCGTCAAAAGGTATCTCGCCCATAATACACTTCACGAAGGTAGACTTACCCTCACCGTTCTTACCGACAAAAGCCACTTTCTCACCTCGTTTGATAATCAGGTCTACACCCTCAAACACCGTCTGTCCCGGTCCGTCACTATGCAATCTGCTTGGATAAGTCTTTCCCAATCCCTCTGCAATAACAGGATAATCCCCACTTCGCAAACACGGAGGAAACTTCAAACGCATAGCCGAATTATCAACCTCATCCACCTCTATTGGCACAATCTTCTCCAACTGGCGAATACGTTGCTGTACCTGTACGGCCTTTGTGGCTTGATAACGGAAACGCTCAATGAACGCCCTTGTTTCTGCAATTTCTTTCTGCTGGTTCTCATACGCACGGAGCTGTTGTTCACGACGCTCTTTCCTGAGGACGAGATACTCGTCATACTTCACACGATAATCCTCCACGTGTCCGCAGGTAATCTCCAGCGTACGGTTTGTTACATTATTGACGAACGCACGGTCGTGGCTCACAAGGACAACGGCCTTAGCACTCTGAGAGAGGAATTGTTCCAGCCATTGAATAGACTCAATATCAAGATGGTTCGTCGGCTCATCCAGCAAGAGTACATCAGGACGACGGAGAAGAATCTTCGCCAACTCAATACGCATACGCCATCCACCAGAGAACTCACGTGTAGGGCGATCAAAATCCTCACGCATAAAACCGAGACCCGTCAGCGTACGCTCAATCTCAGCCTCATAATTCTCGCCTCCCATCATCATATAGCGTTCGTGCTCAGTGGTGAAGCGCTCCACGAGTTCAGCATATCCCTCACTCTCATAGTCGGTACGCTCAGCCATCTCCTGCTCCATCTTCTTGAGCTTCGCCTCCATCTTCGTCTTGTCAGCGAAGGCCTTGCGCGTCTCCTCCTTCACGGTCGTATCGTCAGAAAGCTTCATCACCTGAGGAAGATAGCCCACAGTTGTATCATTCGGTATGGAGACAACACCACTCGTAGGTCTCTGCAATCCACAGAGAATCTTCAACATCGTCGACTTTCCCGCTCCGTTCTTACCCACTAAGGCAATCCTATCTCGCTCATTGATAACGAATGAAACATCCTTAAACAATGGCTTCACGCCAAATTCCACCGTCAGTCCGTCTATTGATATCATTATTCTTTTTCTTTTCCTAATTGTTCTTTGCAAAGATAATATTTTTATTTTGAATAGGAAAGTTCCCAAACAGCCTTATATCAAAGAATTAAAAACTATTGAAAAACCTCCCACAAAGCCTATCGTTGGCTTCTTTAAAGCTTAACTTTCTTTGCATTATATGTGATGTACAAAGTTAGTAAAAATAAGCCAAAGAAGCAACTGATGGAGAGAATTTATCAGCAATATTATTATTCAAAGAAACCATCATCACTAAAAAATTTTCATATTGAATGTGGTAATACAGGGATGTGTTAGATTTAGAGTCAACTAACATAAATAGAACATCGTTTCCTAAATTATACCAAGAGATATTGGCTTCTCCTATCATTTGCTCCCACGGATCAAAACCCGCAGAAAGAGGGTTTGCGTATAAAGTAGTTATTGTCATTGTATTCTTACTTTTATTGATAATCACAAACTTACTTTTATTTTTATTTGCTGTCATTTTAACATTTGCATAGAGTTCGTTGTAAATCAACAAGTTAAACATCCACAACTGATGACAGCAGTGACAGGAAAGTTTGTTTTGAAGTGCCGAATTACAAATATAACGACTTTATTTGATATATCGTTATTTTATGTTTACAAATTTTATTTAACCTCAATTCCGCAGCATTATTCCTTGTGAGGTACTTTTATATATTGAAGTGACATTTTTGGGATTTATCCATTGATATGGGGATTCTATGCTTAGAAAAAAACCAAGAAACACCGAAACACCGAAGCACCTCACATCAACATATAGAGCCCCCAAAAAAGACATCTCAACATATAAATTTTTATCACAAGAAAAAATATTGCGGAATTAAGAAATATGATAAATTCCACCGAAAGAAGTGATATTCTCGTTTTTAATTGCTACCTTTGTCATGTCAGTTTTTTGCTTACTTGTTATGTTTGCAGCACCAAGATAGGTGAAATTTCTGACATATCCAAGTGTTTTGAGAACTTTGTTTCTCAGGCACTTGGAGTTCTCACAAGAATTTATGCTGCGGAATTAAGGGATTACATATGAGAAGTATCATTATTTTCTTTATTTGTTTTTCATTTACATTACATGCGCAAGAAAAGCAAGGGCGTGTAATGCGCCCTAACAGTAGCGGTATAGGAAAATGTTCAGTGATTGGGCAGGCCCCAATTAAAGTTATGTATGCTCTAAATGCTAATGATATTAGCGATGAAAATACTTATTTAGATTCTCAAGTACTTCTAATAGGAAAAGGTTTGAGTAAGCTTTATAGTCGTTTCTTAGAACTAAACGATTCCTTACATGATGATTTTATTAAGCGAAACCCAAATGCTGATAACATACCAAGAATATTCTTTTCTGGTGGAAAAAACAATCAATATTGGAGTGAGTATCAATTTACAGATATTTACTCGGCTAACAACATATATACTTGCTATGCTAAGATGCCATGGGCCATGGAGCGCTATAATGCTTTCTATACTGAGCCGATGTACCAACAACATTGGACGCTTTCTGATGAGCAGCTATCAATACTGGGGTATGATTGTCAAAAAGCAACTTGTCATTGGAGAGGCCGGACTTTTGAAGCATGGTTTACTTCTAAAATTCCTACACGATTAGGTCCATGGATATTTGGAGGATTGCCAGGACTAATTTTAAAACTATATGACAAAGACCATCTCTATACATGGGAAGCTGTTGAGATAAAATCTGGTAATTTCCCAATTCTTAAAAGCGATTATAAAGGATTTGTTAAGGATACACGTGAACATATTTATAAATTACAAGTAGCCGCAAATCGAGATCACCTTAAAACTGCTGGAGCTCGCGACTATCAAACGGGGCAATTAAAATCAAAGCCACACCCTTACGAGCCATTAGAAAAAGAATAGATGAAAACTACAACCATAATCAGTCTACTAATTATCTTTTGCTTAAAGATACAAGCTCAAACAGTCATTGAAGGCAGTGTGATAGATGCACAGGGCAAGGCAGGAGATGCCATTGTTACTGTAACGGCAAAAGGGTATAGTAGCGTACTGGCATTTGCTGAGACAGATAATAAGGGTGACTATCGTTTGGAGGTAAATTCACAATCCGATAGTTTAACAATTACCGCAGCAGGTATGTCTATAGGGCAGCAAGTTAAAATTGTTGCTAACCGTTCACAACAGTTAAACTTTCGAGTCAAAGAAAAGGTACTACAACTTAAGGAAGTTGAAGTTCATGCCAAGAAAATACGACAAAACGGTGATACTCTTAACTATTCTGTTGGTGCATATCAACAGCAAGGCGATCGCACTATAGGCGATGTTTTAAAGCGTATGCCTGGTATAGAAGTATCAGATAATGGTAGTATAAAATTCAATGGAAAAAGTATCTCAAAGTTTTATGTTGAAGACATGGATTTGTTGCAAGGTCGCTATGGTATTGCAACAGGAAATATCAATGCACAAGATGTTGGTTCGGTTCAAGTGCTTGAGAACCATCAACCAGTGAAAGCCCTACAAGGACGAACACCAACCGATGATGTTGCTATAAATCTGAAATTAAAAAATGCTGCTAAAGGTACAGTAGCAGTAAACACAATGCTCGGTGGTGGTGGTCAACAATCTGGTGGATGGGGATTCGGAATGCGTTCCCTATCTGATGGACAAAATCCTATTGGCAAAAATCCATTATGGACGGCAGAGGTTGTAGGTATGTACTTTGCAAAACGTAGGCAGAATATAACTCTCTATAAAGGAAACAATATCGGTGATGATGTTTCCCAAGAATTAACTTCACATTATTCTGGTATCAATGATGTGGGGCTTGTTGCTTTTGCCCCACTGGGAGTTGTTATGCCATCTGGCAGTGGATTACCACAGAAACGGACTTTTGACAATCAGTCACACATTGTATCAATGAACCACTTGGAGAAAATAGGCAAACAATCTGAACTAACTTTGAATATCTCATATCTCCATGCATCTATACGACAAGAAGGAATCTCAGAAGCCGACCGATTTTATAGCTCTAATCAACGACTATTGAGTAGCGAGTCGCTTATATTTGTAACACACATGAATAATCTTAGTACAAACTTAAGATACAATCGCAATGGTGAAAATGGTTTTATTGCCAATGTACTGAAGTTAGATGGAGAATGGACTAATGATAACGTACAGAGCCAACTTACCTCTGACCTAACAGGAGCTGTCCCCATCAACTATGGAGACAATCGGGTTTATCAATACTTTCATCGTCCTTCGCTAACAGTCAGTAACACAATGAATCTCATCAAGAATTATGGTAAACGTACACTTGACTTGCATTTCTCTGTTGGTTATGCCCAGCGCTCTAACACATTGATGGTTGATGTGGATTCGCTTTTGCCACAAACATCAGTCCATTATAATCAAGAATTGAATTCACGCAACATAGCTGGTGACTTCCACACTAACTTTACCTTTCACTTAAAATCGTTCTCTCTGGACTATGGAATTTTAGCCAATGCCAGCTTGCATGCCATAAAGACCGATTTAAGCGGCTTTACTAATTTGACGGCAAATGGTAGTCAAAATCATACATCACAGTCGGTATTGAATGATTTATGGTATAACACTTATGAATTATCGCTAAATCAACAATACAAATTCGAACAGGCTGGTTGGCGCCTCTCTTTTACCTGCCCCCTAAACTTATACACACAAACCCTTGATGACCATATCACTGAGAACAAGAATAAATATACTCGCTTACTTGTGACACCATCGTTTACTGTAAATTATGAGTGGCGTGATTGGAGTGGTAACATCAATGCAACTTACTATAAGAATGTCGGAGATCCTGGAAGTATTTATAGTGGTTATATAATGAACAACTACCGCACATTTCAGCGGTCGTATGTTGAACATTTATCGGAGACCAGTCGCTTCGAAACGAGTGCATCAGTTGGGTATCGCAGTGCTCTTACAGCTACCTTTTTCCGTATAAATGGTAGCTACGGACACACTCGTGACAATCAAATTTATGGTTATGAGTATCGAGGTGCAACCAGTGTTGTACATGCCATTGATAAAAAAACATATACAGATAATTATGCTTTCGGATTTGATGGTAGCAAAGGTTTTGATTGGTTACAATCAACCATTCGTGCTTTTGGAGGCTATAACTATAGTAAGAGTGAACGCCTCATTGCTCAGAATCTTTACCCTTTCCATTCTCGAACAATCAGTGTTGGAGGAGGTGGTACAATCACTCCTCTTGCATGGCTTAATATTGTTATTACCAGCGGATACGCATGGAATGTGTCATCCATAGACGCTATAAATAATTATTCTTCACAGACTGTTCGAACTGCAACTCAGCGTATCAAGTTTAATGTCTTTGTCACTAAGCAATTTACATTTACTACTACAATAGAAGGTAATTACAACAATTTGACCGAAAAGAACAGGCACACATGGTTTGGAGATATGTTGTTTAAATACAAATTGAAGCATATAGAATTAGACTTACAAGCCAATAATCTTTTCAATCAGAGTCAGTACACAAGGGTTAACTATAGTGGTCCTGATATATATTCATCTATTTCGCAATTGAGACCTCTTAACATAGTTGGGACTATACGATTTAAAATATTATAGCCTCAATTCCGCAGCACAATTTCTCACAAGAATTTGTGCTGCGGAGTTAAGGATATAGTAAATCAAGCCATTCAGCCGTGGTGACGTCTATATCACCACAGCTATATTCTCCGTTTGTATTTATCGTCTTATATAATGTCTTTACAGCCATAAACTAAGCAGTCTTCAGTTATAATGCTCCACTAATATTATCACAAACTTACTTTTATTTTTATTTGCTATCATTTTAACATGAGTGATGTTTTGTTTCATCTTTTTGGCAAGTTTGGCATCGGTAACCTGTTATCTCGCCTGTCATTGGAGAAACAGGACGGAGTTTCTGCTTTGGAGTTGATTCTTCCTCTTTGCCTCTCCTGCATTGTCGGTGAGAGCATCCACAGTATATGCAAGCATAAGATATATGAGCTTTCAAATCATGGTAAGAACTGTTTCTATCGCATGATGATTCGCCCGCAGATGGATTGGAAACGATTGATGAACCACTTTGCACTGCGTTATATGTCTTTTGTAAAAGCCTTTGAAGTATATCAGATCAGATGGAACATAGAGGTGATGAACAAGGAGACTAAGCAGTATCTCGGATTAGGAAGTGGCAATGTTTGTATTGGTAGCGTTGTTTGCCATTGCAATTCTTCCCACTTTTGACGATTGACTCAGATTGACAATAGGGACATAAAAACTTAACTCCCAATCTGGAGCATAAAGTTCCAAAACTATCTTGTTGCTTCATTTGCTTATGCTATAATTGCGAAAATAATGCGAAGGCAAAGCGCTAATTCCTGCCTTCGCATTTTTAACTTATCAGATAGTCCTGATAATCAAGACCCTATTTTCACAACTCCCAATCTGGAGCATTACCAATCATAACATGCTCTCATTTGACAGTGTAAAATGTATTCCAAGATGAGATGAACTAATGGGTTTACCTGTGAACTTTATAATATCAGGGGAAATCTCTTTCTTGTGGTAGATATAAGAATGATATATTTTACATTCGTTTTGATATGGAATAAATTCTATTTGTCCGCTATAATAGTTAGTATTTCTTACCATTCTACAATTTATAGATTTAAGGCAATTTATCACGCTTGCAATATCACTTTTTTTAATATTAATATTATATGTTGAAAGAATATTCTTACATCTTTCAAAGTTGGCTCTAATATTACTCAAAGAAATTTGTTTTTTCTTATCATCTATTATATATGGAATAATGTCAATATCCACATCATCTTTACATCTATTTAATGTAAAGACAAACTGTTCTTCTTTATTATTTACTATATCGTGGCTGTTGTAAAAATCGATAAGCATACTAAAATACTTTTCATTATTTTGGAAATTAGCAATAAGGTATTCTCTTGTGCAAGGATAGGTTTGCCTGCATGAAAGCACTGAAAATAGCATAATGGTAACAATAAACACTTTTTCCATATATAACCTTAATTCCGCAGCATAAATTCTTGTAAGAACTCCAAGTGCCTGAGAAACAAAG
>CAUVDL010000056.1:0-15268 GCA_963550695.1 uncultured Prevotella sp.
TTTGATATACTGTTAGTTACAAAGACATTCAAAAAGGCTGTTTTTGGGTATTCTTAGGGGTGTTTTTGTCGTTATTATGTAAGGAAAATTCAAAGCTCAAGTGCGATACTCCCCTACTCTTCAGTCTTTTGCCATCGCCTCTCTTGTTTCTTTTGTCATTCTACTCTCTGTCCTTTTTTATTATGTCTTTTCAATAAACACATTATAGCTCCTGTTTCTTTTGTCATTATACCTTCTGTCATTATGTCATTCTGTCTTCTCATTAAGCACATGACGGCTCTTGTCTTTCTGTCTTGATTTGCCAATATGAATTATTTTCGTTATCTTTGCCTACAAAACAAACGAAAGAATAAATGGCAACAGTAGACGACAAGAAGATTATCTTCTCAATGGTGGGTGTATCAAAGATTATCCCACAGAACCAGAAACAGATTCTGAAGAACATTTACCTCTCGTTCTTCTATGGTGCAAAGATAGGTATTATTGGTCTCAACGGCGCAGGTAAGTCTACGCTGATGAAGATTATCGCTGGCCTTGTGGAACCAACACAGGGCGAAGTGGTATGGAGTCCGGGCTACTCTGTGGGCTATCTCCCACAGGATCCACCGCTCGATGAGGCGAAGACCGTAAAGGAGAATGTTATGGAAGGTGTGCAGCATATCTATGATGCACTGAAGGAATACGACGATATCAACGTAAAGTTCGGCTTGGAAGAGTATTACTCTGATGCTGACAAGATGGATAAGTTGATGCAGCGTCAGGCTGAGTTGCAGGATATCATTGATGCAACAGACGCTTGGAACATTGATTCACGACTCGAAAGGGCGATGGATGCACTGCGTTGTCCTAAGGGCGAGTTGCCAGTGACCAACCTCTCTGGAGGTGAGCGTCGCCGTGTTGCACTCTGCCGTCTGCTCCTTCAGAAGCCAGACGTATTGTTGCTCGATGAGCCTACCAACCACCTTGACGCTGAGAGTATCGACTGGTTGGAGCAGCACTTGCAGCAGTATGAGGGTACTGTCATCGCTGTTACCCACGACCGTTACTTCTTGGACGATGTGAGCGAGTGGATTCTTGAACTCGACCGTGGTGAGGGTATTCCTTGGAAGGGTAACTACTCTTCATGGCTTGATCAGAAGACAAAGCGCATGGAGCAGGAAGAGAAGTCGGCTTCTAAGCGTCGCAAGACATTGGAGCGTGAGTTGGAGTGGGTACGTATGGCACCGAAGGCTCGTCAGGCAAAGGGTAAGGCTCGTCTGAATTCTTACGAGCAGATGCTCAACGAGGAGCAGAAGCAGCGTGAGGAGAAGCTCGAAATCTTCATTCCTAACGGTCCACGTTTGGGTAATAAGGTGATCGAAGCGCAGCACGTAAAGAAGGCTTTCGGCGAGAAGGTACTCTTCAACGACCTCAACTTCATGTTGCCTCCTAACGGCATCGTAGGTGTTATCGGTCCTAACGGTGCGGGTAAGACAACGCTCTTCCGCCTTATCATGGGCTTGGAGCAGGCAGATGGCGGTACGTTCGAGGTGGGTGAGACCGTTAAACTCGCTTACGTTGACCAGCAGCATAAGGATATCGACCCTAACAAGACAGTATATGACGTAGTGTCACAGGGCAACGAGACAATCCGCATGGGTGGCCGTGACATCAATTCACGTGCTTATCTCTCACGTTTCAACTTCTCAGGTACCGACCAGAGCAAGCTCTGTTCAGTACTCTCAGGTGGTGAGCGTAATCGTCTTCAATTGGCTATGGCATTGAAGCAGGAAGGCAACGTTCTCCTCCTCGATGAGCCTACTAACGACATCGACGTAAACACACTCCGTGCCTTGGAGGAAGGTCTTGAAGCATTCGCAGGTTGTGCTGTTGTCATCAGCCACGACCGTTGGTTCCTCGACCGTATCTGTACCCACATCCTTGCCTTTGAGGGTAATGGTGAAGTTGTCTACTTCGAAGGTGGCTTCTCTGATTACGAAATCAATAAGGCACGCCGTCTTGGCAATGAGGAGATTAAGAAGGGTAGATATAGAAAGTTGATGGAGGAGTAAAGGCAAAAAAACAAACAGCCAACCAACTGGCCCCTCCCCCGACCCCTCCCCCGTAGGGAGGGGCGTGAAATGTAACGAAGGCAACCAGCCAACCAACTGGCCCCTCCCCCACCCCCTCCCCCATAGGGAGGGGCGTGAAATGTAACGAAGGCAACCAGCCAACCAACTGGCCCCTCCCCCACCCCCTCCCCCATAGGGAGGGGCGTGAAATGCGGGATACCCCTAAATTCTCTCCAAACTATTGGTCACTAAGTGAAGGAAGGTTATGGTGAGGAGAGTGTTTAGTGCGAAACCCCTATAAAGAAATTAAAAGACAGAGTAACAAATAAACATGTTTACTCTGTCTTTTTTGTTTCCTCTTGTCGATACATTATGTCTTTTCGTATTGATTCTTAATGTACTATCTGTATTTTATCTCCTTTCTGCTTTCTGTCTTCAATCGTCAACTAAAAATCTGTGTTATCTCCGACATTTAGGTTTCTGTTGCATCTGTTGTATCAGTTCATCCTCGTTATCTGTGAGAAAAATAAACTGAATACCAAATTGATAAGGGACTGAAAAAACATTACATTCTTACGACTAAAATCCCAATAAAAAAGACGAAAGATACGTATAAAATCCGAATCTGTAATTAGCAGGAAATCAGATGATTATAAAGTTGCAAAAGAAAAGGTGCTTAATTGGACTTCAAAAGGGCGTTAGTAACGTTCTTAAAGGGCATCTTTTGCAAGGCAAAAGGGCGTTAATTGAAAGGCAAAAGAGCATCTTTTGAAAAAGGAGATGGGAAAAATTATGACAAAAGGAGCCTCATTCCCCAACCAGCCCCTCCCCCAACCCCTCCCCCATAGGGAGGGGCGTGATTAGCGTGATACCCCTATTGTTTAGGAAAACCTTTTAGTCATTCTTTAGCAAATTGTTACCAGCACTCCCCCTCTCCCTTCGGAGAGGGGGTTGGGGGGTGAGGCTGGTAGGGGTTGGGGGAGGGGCTGTTTGTTTGTTATCGACTTTTCTTATTCAGCAGTACATATCCACCTATTCCACCTAAGATGGAGGCGAGGAAGATACCCAACTTTGCTTGTGTCATTAATAGCTCATCGGTGAAAGCGAGGGTAGAGATGAACATCGACATTGTGAAGCCGATGGAGGCAAGCATACCTAAGCCCAGCAGTGTGCGACGAGTGATGGCACTTGGAAGTGTTGCCCAACGCATTTTTACCATTAAAAAGATTGCACTGACAATGCCAATTGGTTTTCCTAAGAACAAGCCGAGTGTCACACCGAGTGCTACGTGGGTTGAGAAGATGTCTGAAAGACTTAAACTCGTGAAGTTGACACCTGCATTGGCAATCGCAAATATCGGCATAATCAAGAAGGTTACGATAGGGGTGAGCTTGTGTTCGAGCTGTTGCAGCAAAGGTATTGCAATCTTGGTGTCGTGCTGAATATGTGCCAATACGTGTACCTGCCCCTCTTCCAAGGTCCTAACCTCATTTGCTTCCTCTTTCTCGAAACGTCTTGTCATTCTCTTAATACGTTTGAGATAGACCGACTCGTTAATCTTTGCATCGGCTGGAATCATGAAGGCGGCGAGTACGGCTGCGATTGTTGCGTGGATTCCCGATAGCAAGAATGTTACCCATACGCCACCGATACCAAGTGCGGCATAGAAGAATAGACTCTTGATACCGAGTCTGTTGCCTATAAACATCACTGCGAGAAAGCCAAAACCAAAGAGTAAACTCGTAATAGAGAGCTCGGAAGTGTAGAAGAAGGCGATGACAAGCACAGCCCCAAGGTCGTCTACTATGGCAAGCGTTGTAAGGAAAACCTTAGCCGATACAGGTACTTTATCGCCCAAAAGATATACGACTCCTAAGGCAAAGGCGATGTCTGTTGCCATTGGTATGCCCCATCCCATGCTCTGTGCGGTTCCTATGTTCAGACATAGATAAATAAGTGCAGGTATAATCATACCGCCTATTGCTGCACCTATGGGCAGAATTGTGTTTCTGATGTCAGCGAGTTCGCCACCGATGAATTCCCTTTTTAGTTCTAAGCCTACCACAAAGAAGAATATCGCCATCAGTCCATCGTTAATCCAGTGGTGTAAACTATAATTCAGATAAGGCTCTCCGTTGACGATAAATCCTACTTCCTGCTCAAAGAAATGGAAATAGCTTGTTGCTAAGTCGGTGTTTGCCAATACCATAGCTAAGGCAACGCTGAGAAGCAGAACGATACCTCCCGACTTCTCCCTACCCATGAATAATTTTATTGGAAGCATCAAACGTTGATTAAGTTTCTTTTCAACTCGTTGTCTCATAATTTTCTTGTTATCTTTGTTTTACAATATATATAAAAGGTGAAGAACGCTATAAGCCCTATATAATAAAAGCATATAAAGCCAATGTTCTAAACACTCTTCGATTTAAACGGAATACCCTCGTAAGCCAATATACTTGCGAGGGGTATTCTGTTTTATTCTTCTTCAACCTTCATCTTTTGTGATGACTTCCCCTTGTCTCCACACTTCACTTCTCGCAATGACCGCAAGTTCAGAAATGATTGGGGGTACCTCGCATTCTACGCCCTCCCCCCTTCGGGGAGGGATGGGGTGGGGCTTCTACTTCTTCTTCCACTCCATATACCCTGCTCCTGCAATTGCCAAGAGGAGGATAACGATAGAGATGTAAGCGATGGTCTCAGTAGTAGAGATACTTGTTGGGTGGAAGTCGAGTACTACGGTGTGCTTACCCGGCTTTACGCTCACAGCACGGAGGATGTAGTTGACACGACCAAGCTCTGCTGGCTGACCGTCGATGGTTGCGGTCCAACCCGGATAGTAGACCTCAGAGAAGACTACCACACCACCATTCTTTGAGTTGACGGTGTATTGCAGGTTGTTAGGCTCATACTTGTCGAGCTTCACAGTTGCTGTTGAGTCGTTCGCCTTTGCCTGACCCAAAGCTGCCTCAAACTTCTTATCAGCTACCGCCTCATGGCGTACGTCAATCTTACCCACCTCGGCATACTCAGCGTTGGCATCGTTGACATAGGTGAGCTTGTTAACAAACCAGCCGTTGCCCTGTGCGTAAGGGTTCTGTATTGGTGCCGTCGCACCACCCTGCAACGGAAGGATAAAGTACTTCGTGTTAAGCATGTTCAGCACTGGGAAGGTCTTCACACCATCCACAGCCTGCATATTACCACCTGCTGCGGCGATTGCCTGCATCGTCTTCTGCATCTCTGGAACGATGTAAGCATCGATCATCTCCTGATAACGGCGGAGCTTAGCAGGGTGATAACCACCAATACTCTTATGGAAGTAAGATGTCTCGTTCTCGTTGAAAGTGTTTGAAGCAAAGTTCAATACACGATAGTCGAGGCTCTTATCCTTGTTAATTTCAAGGTCGGCTGCCGTTGGCTGCTGTGGCATATCGCGCTCACTCTTTGGTACGAACATCTCGTCATTGAGGTAACGCTTGTCCACCTGCCACATATCAACGAGACAAAGCACTAACAAAGCAGCCACCATATAGTCGGCACGCAGCTTCTTCATCTTATAAGCAAAGAGCAGCGCAAAGCCGATGAGGATGATAATAACCGAACGCCAAGCGTCTGAGCTGACCATTGCAGCACGCATAGCAGAGACATTCGCGAGGATTGTTCCTGCCGTATTGCCGTCCATGCCCTGAATACTATTAATCATCTGGCGTTCCTGATCGCTGGTGAATGGACCCATCATGTCTGGGAATACAGCCACTAAGAGGGCTACACCTGCTGTCAAGCCGAGACTGATATAGGCATACTTCATCTTCTGTCCTAAGAGTTCTGGCTCCTCGATAAGGCGCTTCAAGGTCAGAGCTGCCAAAAGAGGGATGGTGAACTCAGCGATAACAAGGATACTTGCCACCGTTCGGAACTTCGCATACATCGGTATGTAATCGAGGAAGAAGTTGGTGAAGCCCATGAAGTTATGACCCCATGAGAGGAGAACGGATAGTATTGTGGCTGCTAAGAGTGCCCACTTCGTTGTGCCCTTCACGATGAAAAGGCCTAATATGAAGAGGAAGAGGACGAATGCACCGACGTAAACAGGTCCGCTCGTACCCGGCTGTGTGCCGAAATACTGTGGGAAAGCATCATAGAGCTGTGGAATCATTGACTGTATCTGTGGGTCAACTTTCGACATAGCCGTACTACTTTGGCTCAATGGAACACTTGCTCCACCCTTTGCATCAGGCACGAGTAAGGTCATTGTCTCATCAATGCCATAACTCCACTGAGTGATATAGTCGCGATCAAGACCTGAACTTGTCTGGTTGGCTCCATCAGCTTTCATCAACTCACTCTTGCCACGCATACTCTCTTTCTGATACTGCCATGTGTGGTAAAGGCTTGAAAGATTGATTAAAACGCCAATCAATGCCGCTACTGCCAATACGCCCGAAGCCTTGAAGAAGCCTGCGAGTTGCTTCTCACGAACGGCTTGCACGAGATAGCCGATGACCATAAAGAGGATGATGAACAGATAGTAATAAGTCATCTGCACGTGGTTCGCCTTTACTTCAAAGGCTGTGAAGATAGCTGTCACAATGAATCCGGACAGATAACGTCCACGATAAGCCAAGACAACACCGGCAATCATTGGTGGAAGATAAGCCAATGCCATTACCTTCCAGAGGTGACCGGCAGCAATGATGATGAGGAAATAGGACGAGAAAGCCCACATGATACTACCCAAGGCTGCCAACGACTGTCGGAAATCAAAGGCTCTCAACAGAATATAAAAGCCTAAGAGATAGACAAAAAGGAACCATACATTGTCTGGCAACCAGAGGTGATAAGCATTCATCACCTGCGACAGTCCGTCTGTTGACTGATACGATGGTGACATCTGATAAGTTGGCATACCACCGAAGATGGCGTTTGTCCAGCGTGTTGCCTCACCTGTACGGTTCTGGTACTCTGTCATTTCCTGTGCCGAACCGACACCTGCTGAGGCATCGTGGCGATAGAGAATCTTACCCTGAGTGACGGGTACGAAGAAGTAAGCGAACGAGATGACCGCAAACAATACGACTACCAATACATCGGGTAGAAATCTTTTCCAAGTTTTCATTCTTATTTAATATTGCTTATATCAGACAAATGATTAATCTCTGCAAAGTTACAAAAAACAAAGCACTTACAATATCCAACTTGTAACTTTTTCGTACCTTTGCAGTATGAAAATAGGAATCATCGTTGCAATGGACAAAGAGTTCGAGCAACTTAAAGCAATTCTTTCCAACACTGAGACGGAGCATTTCAATCATAAAGACTTCGTTACGGGACAGTTGGGAGAGAAGGAAATCATCTTGCAGCAGTGTGGTATCGGTAAGGTTAACTCTACCATCGGTGCGGTGGAGATGATTAACCATTACCATCCCGACCTTGTTATATCAAGTGGTTGTGCTGGTGGAGCTGACACTTCATTGGAGGTTACTGATGTGGTGGTGGCAACAGAGTGTGCGTATCATGATGCCTACTGTGGCGATGAGGTGGCTTTCGGTCAGATTATCGGTATGCCTGCTCGCTTCAAGGCGCCTACTGAGTTGATTGAAAAGGCACTGTCGTTGAACAACTTGCCTGATTGTAAGGACTTACACGTCAAGGCAGGGCTGACCGTCAGTGGCGAATGGTTTGTCAACTCACGTGAGAAGATGCAAGAGATAATGAACCACTTCCCAGAAGCAACAGCCGTCGATATGGAGAGTTGTTCGATTGCGCAGGTCTGCCACATCTATCAAACGCCTTTCGTTTCCTTCCGAGTTATCAGCGATGTTCCGCTCAAAGACAATAAAGCCAGCCAGTACTACGACTTCTGGGAGCGCATCGCTAACGGCAGTTTTGAGGTGACAAGGCACTTTATTAATTTAATTCATAATTCATAATTCACAATTCATAATTATGATTACCGATGTGGGCAGAGTTTATAGAATAAGTATTTTGTTTACTTATCTGCTAAATTCTCTTACGGAACTCAAAAACAAGCAGTTTTCTGTTTAGCTAACAAAACCCACAAAGATTTAAAGACGTGGATAATACTTACGCTGACATCGGTAATCATAATTATGAATTGTGAATTATGAATTATGAATTAAACATGAATTTTGAATTATGAATAAAATCCCTTCCTTTACCATTGACCACGAGCGTTTGCTGCGTGGCATTTATGTAAGTCGTAAGGATGAAGTGGGTGGCGAGACTGTTACCACCTTTGACATCCGTATGAAAGAACCCAATCGTGAGCCAGTGTTGCACGTCGGTGCTATCCACGCTATTGAACACTTGGCTGCCACCTTCCTTCGCAATGATGAAGAGTGGAAAGACCGTGTTATCTATTGGGGTCCTATGGGCTGTCTAACGGGTAACTATCTTATCCTTCGTGGCGACCTTGAATCGAAAGACATCGTCGATCTCATGCGCCGCACCTTCCAATTCGTTGCCGACTTCGAGGGCGAGATCCCTGGTGCTGCTCCGCGCGACTGTGGTAACTACCTGCTCCACGACCTGCCTATGGCGAAGTGGGAGTCACGTAAGTTCCTCAGCGAGGTACTGAACAACATCACTGACGCCAACCTCGTTTACCCAGAGAAGTAGTGGAAAAGTAAACGAGTTGACAAGTGAACCCGTCTAACTTGTCAACTCGCCAACCCTCCTAAGTTGTCCCCTCGTCAACTCCCTAACTTGTCAACTCCCTCTTCTAAGCATGAAGGAGCCTAAGACGAAGGACTTTTTCTTGTGGTTATAGACCTTGATGGAGTACATACCGTCGGACAGAGAGCCGATAGATAACTGGTTGTTTCTTACGGATTTAGCGTTAATGATGCGGAGGATGACGCCCTGCAAAGAGAGGATTACATAATGATCGGCATCCGTTAGCTTTGCTACCGTAGGGAGCGTGAGGGTGTTACCATCATTAGCGAGCAATGAAACAGGAGATTTAGAAAGCGTTGCAGACTTCATATTCTCCTGTAAAGCAGGCGTTTCTAACCCGTAACGGTCCATACCCCTAACCGCAAAATAGAGCTTAGGATTCACGTTCTTCAACTGCAACGTCTGACCCGTATAACGTGTGAAAAGCAAGTTTCGTGCGTCCTCTGTATCAACAGGATAGGTGTAGCTGGCGTATATATTATAATAAGGAGTGACCGCCTTCCACCTCAGTATCACTGACTTATCCTCTCGACGTTCTACCAACGAGGAATTGACAGCGTATGGCATGGCAGCCGTTGACGCAACACCCTGCATCTGATGAGGGAGGGAAAGCGTAGCATTAAACTGCTTCTCAAAGTCGTAGACACCCTGCTTGTTAGCCGTGAGGAAGTAAGAACGGAAGTGAGCATGGCCCACTCCGAGGTCACGACTAACATACATCTGGCGGGTGAGGTCGCCCAACGTCCAATTCCCCTCACGTGGATCGAGGAAGTAAGTACCCAAACCTGTGACAATCTCACGCTTATGAGCATTCTCCACCCAGTCTGCAACAAAAGGGTAATAGTTGTCACCACGGAAGTATTGCATCGGATAGAGCTGGTCCATCAGTCCTAATCTCATCCACTCCTGCGCCTCTTGTGAAACACGGTCGTGGGCATTGAAATTCTTTGAACTATAACGGCTGAGGTCGGCATGCTTACCGATTGGTGAGCACGACATCTTCACCCACGGCTTGATAGCCTTTACCTCATCATGAATAGCACGCACAATGGCTGTGATATTGCTGCGACGCTCATCGGGCGTGTCGCCATCACGGTAAGAAGGACGTGGCCATCCGTCAGGGTAACGGATATAGTCGAGGTTGATACCATCCACATCATACTTTCTTACAATCTCTCCACAGATAGAGGCAAGATAAGGTGCAACTCTCGAATCGGTAGGGTCGAGATAAGAACCCGTTGAGAAGTTTCTAATTCGGAAACCTTTTTTCATCAGCGTTCTACAACCCAAAGAACTCTTTGCACCCACCGGAATGGTCGCTATCCATGCGTGAATTTCCATACCACGTTTGTGACATTCCTCTACGGCAAAGGCGAGTGGGTCGTAGCCATAACCCGGTGCCCTACCCTCAACGCCAGTGATACACTGGTCCCATGGCTCAATATCCGATGGATAAATCGTTGCTGCACGCACACGCGCCTGCAAGAGTACGGTGTTGATATTCGCCTTCTGATATTTATCGAGAATCTCAATGAGTTCCTGCTTTTGCAGTTCGATGCTTTCTTCTGACCGTGCGTAATTCTTCGGCCAATCAAGGCTGGCAAGTGTCGTCAGCCAAACGGCACGCGTCTCCCGCTTCGGCATCCGCTTCGTGAGATAGTCAGAAAGATTCGTCTGTGCTTGTGTTGTAATCGTTATTACGCAAAGGAGCGTAAATAAAAAAAGCTTCTTCATATATGAAATAATAATGTACGTGAATTTGAGCGACTAATTAACCTGATTTTAAGGGGGTATAAGTATCTGTAAATTCAGTGATTAATGCAATTCTACCCCTTATCATGTGCCCTATAAAGAACTACAAACAGAAACCACAATCGTCACCGCGGGCAAAATTACTAAATTATTTCGTATAGCAGATGACTTCTGTTCGTTTTTTAATATAATGTGACGAAATACACGTTAAAACAACGCTAAAAAGTGGTTTATGCGGAATAAGGAGTCATAAAATCTGTTCTCTTCATGGGAATTATCCTTCTTTCGTTCCGATGAATATGCGGTTTGCCGCTCCTTGTGACAAAAGTGTCTTTGAAACTTTGCCGCTTAAAGCATTAGAATTTTCTTTACAAAACAAGCTAAAAAAAATTCCGATAACAAGGCTAAAAACGAGCCTCAGCAACACTCGCGTAAATTGTTCGTTATCAAGCGTTTGTGAAACTACATTTCAAAAGGTGCTTAGTAAGGGTTTAAAAGGGCGTTAGTAAGGACCTTAAAGGGCATCTTTTGAAAGCCAAAAGAGCCTCTTTTAGAACCTTAAAGGGCGTGTACTACTTTTGAAGTGCACGAAAATAGTTTACAAATACGAATAAAGCGGAAAACAAAATCTACTCTATTCCTATTTCAATTTGTCTTTTTCCATGATTTTCAAAGATTTACTCTAAAAACTTGCAAGATTAAAATAAAAGGACTACCTTTGCAGTGACAGTTTCCACCACGCCTCTTTTGAATGCGTACCAGGGTGGAACTTTTGCTTTTATTACCTTTATGAGGAAGCAAATACCTTGATGAAAGAACCAATAAGCTAATAAATAGCCTAAGAAACTATACCCCTTTTCAACCTATTCGGCTAATTCACTTAAAATACGAAACGGTAAGAAAGCAGGTCTACTATATTGCATCTATTTTATAAAGAATGTCAATTTTTTCCTCATTCCAAATATTATCCTTACCTTTGTCCTTAGCTTGTTGACATCAACCTATGGTATTACTTGTCAATCCTAATTATTATTTATATCGTAATATTTCCTATGATAAAAAGATTTATGCTGCTCGTTGCAGCAATGGTAGTGAGCATCGGTGCATTTGCACAGTTTCAAGAGGGTAAGGGCTATTTAGGTGCTTCCCTGACAGGACTTGACTTACACTATAATGGTCAGGACGGATTAAACTTAGGTGTACAGGCAAAGGCGGGTTACTTCCCTTGGGATAACCTCATGGTGCTTGCTACATTCGATGCGGCACACAATGGTTCTGAGGCTGTTGCCGACCATATCAGCGTAGGTGTTGGTGGACGTTATTATATCACACAGAACGGACTCTACCTTGGGGCGGGCGTGAAACTCCTTCATGCTAACCATAACTACAACGACCTGATGCCGGGTGTTGAGTTGGGTTATGCCTTTTTCATCAACCGTTCTGTAACGATTGAGCCTGCTCTTTACTTTGATCAGTCATTCAAGAAGTATGACTATTCAACAGTGGGCTTGAAGGTGGGTCTCGGTATTTACCTCTTTGATGATTAATCAAGAGGAAGAGAAGAGATACTATTTTAAGGACTGGCTGTCTGTATAGGGATGCACTTCTGGGTGTGTCCCTATATCTCAAAATCAAAGCCATTGTCCTAATCGACTATTTAGAATGAAAAAAGAGGATTGCAAGTGCAATCCTCTCCCCTATTATCTCCTGCCTACGAGAATTAATTTTCAATGCAACAATACCCTTCTCAACTCTTAGAACGTGCCGTAGAGGCTTTCTCACAGTTGCCAGGTGTGGGGCGTAAGACCGCTCTGCGCCTTGTTTTGCATCTGCTACGCCAATCGACAGAGGACGTGGATAGCTTTGCCGATGCTGTCATACGTGTAAAACACGATGTGAAGTATTGCAAGGTTTGCCATAACATTTCCGATCATGAGGTTTGTTCTATCTGTTCTGACCCACGCCGAGACGGCTCGGTAGTCTGTGTGGTAGAGAACATTCAGGACGTGATGGCGATTGAGAATACACAGCAGTTTCATGGACTTTACCACGTTTTGGGGGGTATCATCTCGCCAATGGATGGTATCGGACCGCACGACTTAGAGATTGAATCGCTCGTAGAGCGTGTGAAAGAGGGTACGGTGAAGGAAATCATCCTTGCCCTTGCCAGTACGATGGAGGGCGACACAACCAACTTTTATATCTCCCGCAAGCTGAAAGACACAGGCGTGAAGCTATCGGTTATCGCACGAGGTATCTCTGTTGGCGACGAACTTGAATATACTGACGAGGTGACGTTGGGCAGAAGTATTCTGAACCGAACACCTTTTGAATCTTAATCATAACTATGGATAAAACAAGAAAAATACTTCTTACAGAGTTAATTGGCTCATGCCTTATCACACTGCTCATCATTGCGGTGTATGAACTTGAACTGATGTTGCCCGGTGCGTGGGCTGATGTTGAAAGCAGCAATATGGTTACTGTGCAGTTTCTGATGCAGTTGTTGACCCTCGCTGCCATTCCACTCTCGCTCTTCCTTTTCAAGATTGGCTACGTAAGTTCCGACCTACACACCGACGAAAGCCACGTTAGTCGTAAACTTCTCTTCTGGGGTAGCGTGCGAATGATGATGCTATGCGTTCCGATGATACTCAACACCTTCTTCTATTATGCTTTCGGCGATAGCGTAAGCTTCTTCTATCTTGCCGTCATCTTAGCGTTGAGTTTATTCTTCGTCTACCCAAGCAAGAAGCGTTGTGAGCATGAATGTTCTATGGATAATTCAGAACAAGCATAAATGAAACTGAGTGTTGTCATCGTTAATTATAACGTAAAATACTATCTCCAACAATGTATTGAGAGTCTTCAACGCGCTTTGAAGGGTGTTGAAGCAGAGGTATTTGTGGTTGACAACCATTCACATGACGGCTCCGTAGCCTATCTTCGCAGCCGTTTCCCTGATGTTCACTTCATTGCCAGTGCGCATAACTTAGGCTTTGCGTGTGGTAATAATATTGCGATTCGGCAGAGTAAGGGCGAATATGTCTTACTACTCAATCCCGACACGGTTGTGGGCGAGGAGGTTATCCATGCTTCTATCGACTTCATGGATAGCCACCCAGCGGCGGGAGGACATGGCGTACAGATGCTTACTCACTGTGGTGAACGAGCCTTAGAAAGCCGTCGTGGACTGCCCTCCCCCGTGGTTTCGTTCTATAAGATGATAGGACTTTGCAAGCATTTCCCACAGAGTGACCGCTTTGCACATTATTATATGGGTAGTCTGTCGTGGGATGTTCCGGGCAGGATTGAGGTGATCAGCGGAGCTTATTGTTTCCTGCGCAAGTCTGCCTTAGACAAGGTAGGGCTCTTAGACGAGGACTTTTTTATGTATGGCGAGGATGTCGACCTGAGCTATCGACTGCTGAAAGGCGGCTTCGAGAACTGGTATCTGCCCGTACGCATCCTGCATTACAAGGGCGAGAGCACGCAGAAGTCCAGCTTCCGATATGTTCACGTCTTCTATGATGCCATGCTCATCTTCTTCCGCAAGCATTATGGCGGTATGAACGTATTATGGCGACTACCGATTAAGACGGCTATCTACGTCAGAGCCTTTGGCTCACTGATTGGTACAACCCTACGAGCAATGCGCAAGAAGTTGGGATTCCGCATTTCAAAAACTAAGTCATTCCCACATTATATCTTTGTTGTAGGCGAAGAAGTAATGGGAATGTGCCAACGTTTAGCAACGGATAATGCCCTTGTGGCAGAGTATCGAGTAGCGGATAAGGATAGCTTGCAGCACACGCACGCCGACCTAATTCAGGAGTTTGGAGGGAAAAGTTGCCCCTACTGCATCGTCTATGACACCGACTTATTCAGCTATCAAGATATCCTGAATGTCTTTGCCGAACAACCAAAGCAGAATATTTACATCGGTTTCTACCATAGAAAGGAGAACAGAGTCGTCACCATGACGGAAGTGATAGGAGGTTAAAGCATGGAAAAGAAACAGCACGTGGAAGTCAGACTGAGAGCAATGGAGCCGGAAGACCTCGATATGCTCTATCACATTGAGAACGATCGTAACCTATGGAATATCAGTGCGACGAACGTTCCTTACAGCCGTTATGCCCTGCATAACTACATTGCTGATGCAAAAAACGATATCTATATTGACGGACAACTGCGCTTGATGATTGAGAATCGTGAGCAGGAGATTGTCGGAGTGATAGACCTTGTCAACTTCGATCCAAAGCATCAGCGGGCGGAAATGGGTATCATCATCATGAAACCATTTCGCCAACAAGGCTATGCCCACGCTGCTATTTCAGCCTTAATCGACTATACTCGCAATGGGCTACACCTCAAACAAATCTATGCTGTGGTAGACGTTGATAACGAGGTGTCGCTCCGCTGCCTTACGTCCATTGGTTTTACAAATGGCAGCATACTAAAAGAATGGCTTTATTGTGACGGACAATACAAAGACGCAAGGATAATGCAACTTTTTATATAAAAAGGATTAATTAATTTTGGTAGAATAGATTTTTATTATTACCTTTGCACACGCAAAACAGAAAAAGGGTTTTACACATCCATTTTGGTGCGTTAGTTCAGTTGGTTAGAATGCCTGCCTGTCACGCAGGAGGTCACGAGTTCGAGTCTCGTACGCACCGCTGAAACCCCAATCTGTAATGCATGGTGCGTTAGTTCAGTTGGTTAGAATGCCTGCCTGTCACGCAGGAGGTCACGAG
>CAUVDL010000057.1:0-14844 GCA_963550695.1 uncultured Prevotella sp.
CTACGGTTTTAACCTGGGTTACAACACAAGGACCAGCTTCGATAACAGTGCACGGTACATTCTTACCGTCGGCACTGAAAACGGATGTCATTCCGATTTTCTTTCCTAATAATCCTGGCATTTCAATTAATGATTTTAAAATGAATGTAAATGCTTTTTGTATTAATTTGTTTCTTATTTGTCAACAGATGACTACACCTTGATTTCAACCTCTACACCTGAAGGCAACTCAAGCTTCATCAAAGCGTCAACAGTCTTTGCTGTAGAGCTATAGATATCGATGAGACGCTTAAAATCTGAGAGCTGGAACTGCTCACGTGACTTCTTGTTAACGAATGTAGAGCGGTTTACAGTGTAAATACGCTTGTGTGTTGGCAATGGAATAGGGCCGCTAACAATAGCGCCAGTAGCCTTAACAGCCTTCACAATCTTCTCTGCTGACTTGTCAACCAACTGGTGGTCGTAAGACTTCAGCTTAATACGAATCTTCTGACTCATGTGTAACTTATTATTTATTATTAATATACATAAAGGTTGCTCTCTCATAAGAGTCATTCGCTATGAGAGAGCACTTCCTTATCTTATTTACTTAACAAGGTCTGAATTACCCTTCAACTCATCAAGAATCTCCTTTGCAAGAGAGCTTGACACTGGTGAGTGGTGATCATACTCCATAGAAGAAGTAGCACGACCTGAAGTAATTGTACGGAGAGCTGTTACGTAACCGAACATCTCTGACAATGGAACCATAGCCTTGACGATACGAGCACCGCTACGAGCCTCTTCCATACCCTGAACAAGACCACGACGCTTGTTCAAGTCACCGATAACATCACCCATGTTCTCCTCTGGAGTAACAACCTCTACCTTCATGATAGGCTCCATAAGAACAGGACCTGCCTTAGGACAAAGAACCTTGAACGCCTGGTGAGCTACAAGCTCAAATGACAACTGGTCAGAGTCAACTGGGTGGAAAGAACCATCAGTTAAAGTTACCTTAAGACCTGTCAATGGGAAGCCACCGAGCACACCACTATTAAGACAGTCTTTGAAACCCTTCTCTACTGATGGAATGAACTCCTTAGGCACATTACCGCCCTTAACAACATTGATAAACTGCAAGTCGCCCTCTTCGTAATCCTCATCTTTTGGTTCGATTGTTACGTCGATACAAGCAAACTTACCACGACCACCAGACTGCTTCTTATAAGTCTCACGGCTCTGTGCAGCCTTTGTGATAGCCTCTTTGTAGTTAACCTGAGGCTTACCCTGGTTACACTCAACCTTGAACTCACGCTTCAGACGGTCAATAATAATATCAAGGTGAAGCTCACCCATACCAGAGATAATAGTCTGACCACTCTGCTCGTCAGTACGAACGGTAAATGTTGGATCCTCTTCTGCAAGCTTAGCAAGACCATTATCAAGCTTAGCAACGTCAGCCTGGCTCTTTGGCTCAACTGCAATAGAAATTACAGTATCAGGGAACGTGATAGACTCAAGAATAATTGGTGCATTCTCATCACAGAGAGTATCACCAGTACGAATATCCTTAAAACCTACACCAGCACCGATA
Organism: uncultured Prevotella sp.; assembly: GCA_963550695.1. Taxonomy (GTDB): domain Bacteria; phylum Bacteroidota; class Bacteroidia; order Bacteroidales; family Bacteroidaceae; genus Prevotella. Next base: position 1,577 of record CAUVDL010000057.1, read on the forward strand.
TCACCTGCATCAATAGACTCCATAGGAATTTCCTTATTAGAGTTCATCTGGAACAGACGGCTAATACGTTCCTTCTTACCAGAACGTGTATTAAATACATAAGATCCAGCAGAAACCTTACCTGAGTAAACACGGAAGAATACCAAGCGGCCCATGAATGGGTCAGTAGCAATCTTAAATGCCAAAGCAGATGTTGGTTCGTTCTCACTTGGCTTACGAGACTCCTCTTCCTCTGTATCTGGATTAACACCTACAATTGCTGGTGTATCCAATGGAGAAGGTAAGAAAGCACAAACGTAGTCAAGAAGAGGCTGTACACCCTTATTCTTGTAAGAAGAGCCAAGAAGCATTGGACAGCACTCCATAGCGATACAACCCTTACGGATTGCTGCAATAAGCTTATCCTCTGGAATATCCTGACCTTCAAGATACAACTCCATCAACTCATCATCGTAGTTAGCTGCACCCTCGAGCAACTTCTCACGCCACTCAGCAGCTTCATCAGCGAGATCAGCAGGAATTTCCTCAACATCGTATTCAGCACCCATAGTTTCATCGTGCCACAAGATAGCCTTCATTTTGATAAGGTCTACAACACCCTTAAAGTTCTCTTCTGCACCAATAGGAATCTGAATAGCAATAGGATTAGCACCAAGAATATCCTTCATCTGCTGTACTGTTTCATAGAAATCAGCACCAGAGCGGTCCATCTTGTTTACATAACCAATACGTGGAACATTGTACTTATCAGCCTGGCGCCATACGGTCTCTGACTGTGGCTGTACACCATCAGCTGCAGAATAAGTAGCAACTGCACCATCAAGAACACGGAGTGAACGCTCTACCTCTGCAGTAAAGTCAACGTGTCCCGGAGTATCAATCAAGTTAATCTTATAAGACTTGCCGAGATAGTTCCAGTTACATGTTGTAGCAGCTGATGTGATAGTGATACCACGCTCCTGCTCCTGTGCCATCCAGTCCATGGTAGCAGCACCATCATGAACCTCACCAATCTTGTGAGTCTTACCTGTATAAAAAAGAATACGTTCAGATGTTGTCGTCTTACCGGCATCGATGTGTGCCATAATACCGATATTACGAGTCAAATGTAAATCGTGACTTGCCATTTCTTTTACCTTATTATAATAACTTGATTAGAATCTGAAGTGAGCAAATGCACGGTTAGCCTCAGCCATGCGGTGCATATCTTCCTTACGCTTGTAAGCACCACCTTGGTTATTGAAAGCGTCCATAATCTCTGATGCGAGCTTGTCAGCCATGCTCTTACCACCACGCTTACGTGCAAAGGCAATCATATTCTTCATAGAAACACTCTCCTTACGATCTGGGCGAATCTCTGTTGGCACCTGGAAAGTAGCACCACCAATACGGCGGCTCTTTACCTCTACCTGTGGAGTGATGTTGTCGAGAGCCTGCTTCCACACTTCCAGTGGAGACTTCTCTTCATCCTTCATCTTACCGCCTACGATATCGAGGGCTGCGTAGAAGATTTCGTATGAGGTATTCTTCTTACCATCATACATCAAATGATTTACGAACTTTGAAACCTTCTGATCATTAAACTTTGGATCTGGAAGGATTAAACGTTTCTTTGGTTTTGCTTTTCTCATTTTTATTTTAAACTTTAATTCTGCGGAGGCTGTCGTCTTTCGTTCTTCAACACCCTCTCTTGGGCATTTACTCAACCTTTGTGATTACAAATCTCCAGCAAAACTGTTTGTTTTTAGTTGCTTCTTTTTAAAGAGCCTCGGGGCATCGACCATCACCGGCCGTTGCACCTCGGCTTTATGGTTTGAAGTTTCTTAGCTGCCTTTAGGCAACTTGAATATTACTTCTTAGCTGCCTTTGGACGCTTAGCACCGTACTTAGAACGACGCTGTGTACGGTTGGCAACACCAGCGGTATCAAGAGTACCACGAACGATGTGATAACGTACACCAGGAAGGTCCTTAACACGACCACCACGAACGAGAACAATACTGTGCTCCTGCAAGTTGTGACCCTCTCCTGGGATGTAAGAGTTAACTTCCTTCTGGTTGGTCAAACGAACACGGGCAACCTTACGCATTGCCGAATTAGGCTTCTTAGGAGTTGTTGTGTAAACACGAACACAAACGCCACGACGCTGTGGACAATTGTCCAAAGCCGGAGACTTGCTCTTGTCTACGATGTCCTTTCTGCCTTTTCTTACTAATTGTGAAATAGTAGGCATAATTTTACTTTTTATTGTTATATATTTATTTTGTTTATTTTCAAACCATTACAAACGCAAGTGAGACACTCTAAAAACGATATAATCCACTCTGTTGTTTCGGGTTGCAAAGGTACGAATAATCCATTAAATGACCTAATAATAAGAAAAAGAATAATCTTTCAAACCGCCCATGTTAACAATAAATAACTTTTTATTTATTATTTAACACTCCAAAAAGCTGTTTTGGCACCCGTTCAAGCCTAAAAACAATAAAAAATGAAGTGTGCCTTCTAAAAAATAAGACTAAAAAAAACGATAAAACACTCTGAAAACAGTTCAAAAAGCTATTATAATCTGTCTGCAGTATGATTAATTTTCTGCGTGCATAAAACTATTACTTTCCAACATACCCACTATGCCTTTATCACTCATACTAAACCTCTTACAGACAAGGATAACTCACCAGAACCAAAAGTGCATACATTCTTACTAATAGCTTTTCGTTTAATATTAGTAGAACAACACTTTCCGAACAACAAGGAGACTCCTCTCTAACAACAAACAATAAAGTAAATAACCATCAACACCATTGGTGCTAACCATCAGCACCACTTGTGCTAACCATCAACACAGCTATAGAAAACAAAAAGGAGAAATACGATTTAGCATTAAGCCCAAACAGTCATTAGACAACAACAATCTACATTCTTACGATGGTATGGTATTGTTTCCTAACAGCTTTTAATTTTATTATCGGCACCATGTCTGTCGTTATAACTTGACGTAGCCCGCTATGCCTGCGTTACAAAAACAAACAACCTGCTCAATAATAAAACAATATATGCTTAGGATCTAATGACCAATTGGGTTTAAATGAATCTTCTTCCAAAAGTTTTTGCATATCATTCACCCAACAAATTACTCTTTTCATTAGGATAATCAAACTACCAGTCGAACAAAATCACAATTTTTAGGTATTGTATTATTATTATTAATAAGGTAACTTTGCGCCACAAAATTCGGCTACACCTTATATAATGTAGCCATTACTGAATATTACTCCTTAGGAGGATAACAACGAAAACATTTCATGATACAAAACATTAAGAGAGGTATTGCCATGCTATCGGTAGCCTCTGCTATCAATTTAAGTGCACAAACAACCTACAAGGCACGAGTTATTAACCAAGATACAGGAGAGCCTATTATTGGTGCTGTTGTCAAAGGGAATAAAGGTGTAGAAGCTGTTACCAACGAAGACGGATACTTCTCACTTAATACAAACGATGACCAGACTCTACACATCAGCTATATTGGTTTCAAGGAACAAAACATAAAGGCACAAGCACTAAAAGGACAGCCTACTATCAGTCTTATTCCTGGTATCGATCTGCAGGAGGTACAGGTTACAGCCAGTATCTCCAGTGCACGTAGTCAGAAAGCCCTTGGAAGCAAGGTTGACCATATCGACGTTGCTAATCTGAGTAAGAATGCGCATACAAATTCTCTCAGCGACATGCTTGATGGTAAGATTGGTGGTGTACAGATGTACCAAAGCAATGGTAAAGTTGGTATGCCAATCCGTTTTAACATGCGTAGTGGTGCAACAATGAGCATGGAGCGTGATCCAATTATCTATGTTGACGGTGTGAAATACAATAGCTCACATATCTCTGATATCAACAGTTCGCAAGATGCACTCAGCGCACTCAACGACTTAACTATTGATGACATCGCAACTATCGATGTCATAAAAGGTCCTTCTGCCGCAGCCAGCTATGGAGCAGAGGCTGCTAATGGTGTTATCGTTATCACAACCAAAAGAGGTAAAAATAACAATCCAGAAAATCGGAAGGCTGACATACAAGTCAAGATGTCGTTAGGTGCAGCTACATTGGCAAGAAAATATGATCAGTTTGTAAATAATGATCCTATCAATAATTTCTTCCAAACTGGCTGGCAGAAAACTATCTACACCTCTGTTTCAAAAGCCTTCAAAGGGAATCAGAACCTCTTCTTCTCTTACAATATGAATGACATTGCAGGTATCGTACCTGGCAATAAGGACAAACGACATAGTGCGAAGATGGCTTATGATCTTCGCTCTGGTCGCTTCTCACTCGGTGCTACTGCTTCCTACATACATGGTAACATCAGTCTTCCACAGACTGCAATGGGTAGATATGATGCGATATGGAACTTAATGATTAACCAGACGCCATGGCCATATGTCGACGAGAATACATGGCGAGCACAGAGTTGGACCTACGGAAATGACCGTTTCATCGGTAACCTCCGTCTGAGCTATATGCTTCCAGCAGACGTAAAGATTGAGACTATCATTGGCGCAGACGTAAACCATACAGAGGGTATCTATCGTCTGCCTTTCGGTTACAAGTTAGGAAACAATACAGAGGGTGCTAAAAATATTAGCAATCGTAGAAACTCTAACTTCAACTGGGACATTAAAGCTTCTCGTAAGTTCCATCTTGCAGACAAATGGGATCTCACAGCAACCCTTCTCTCACAGATTGCACGTCAGTACGAAACATTGAATAGCATTTCTGCTTCACGTTTTAGAAGTGATATTGATAACATCTCAGCTGCAACAGAACGAACAGTAACAGAGTCTACCTTCGAACAGCGCACATGGGGTCTCTATGGTGAGGCTTTCCTTAACTATGACAATCGATTATTCATCAATGCTGGACTGAGACGTGATGCATCAAATCTCATCGGTAGCAATGTAGCAAGCATTTATTATCCCTCTTTGAGCGCATCATACAACCTCAAGAATCAGAAGTTCCGTATTGCCTATGGTGAGAGTGGACGTCTTCCCTACCCTACAGACGCCCGCACATCTTACGTCATGGACGGAATCAGTGCTTATGGTCCAATTATTAAACCTCAATACAAAGGTAACCCTGATATCAAGCCAGAGCGTATGCGAGAGATTGAATTGGGTACAGACTGGACTATCCATAACAGACATACATTGGCACTTACGCTATATGCACAATACACCTCTGATGCCATCATCTACGACGACCTCCTTTCAAGTGACGGATGGATTGGAAGTGTTCCACGTAACGTAGGAAAAGTAAAGGGACATGGTCTTGAAATCAGCTATAATGGTAATTTATGGAAGCAGGCAAACCGCCATTCTCTTGATGTATATGCCAACCTTAACTATCAGGCAAATAAAGTAACTGATACAGGTGGAAAGGATATTAACAACTATCCTAACGTTGTAAAAGAGGGGCAACCCGTCTATGCTTTCTATTATCACACCGTTGAGAAGCCAGCCTTCAATGCTGACGGCACATACAACCAGAAAACAGGTGCCATAGAGAGTAATGACTACCAGTATCTTGGCAAGCCATTCCCATCTGTCAATGGTTCGTTTGGATTCGACCTAAAACTCTTCAACCACTTCACCTTCGGAACAAAGTGGAATTATGCTTTGGGTGCATCTATCTATAATCAAAGCTTCTATAATGTATCTGGTTTGGGTGACAACTTGAAGAAACGTAACGATCAGCTGCAGGCACTTGCTAATGCCACCGTTGGTACTGCTGAATATAATCAAATTGCTGAGGAACTGGCACATAGTGCACGTTTCAGAGCTAACTACATTGAGAAAGCTAACTTCTTGCGCTTGTCAACGCTCTACTTAGGTTATGACTTATCATCACTCTCTCGCAAATGGACCCGCAACGTGGTGAATGGTATGCGTTTCTCTTTCGCAATACAAAATGTATTTGTCCTTACCAACTACTCTGGTGCAGACCCACAAGTAGAAGGCAACGGCGGCAATCGTAAGCAGAGAGGTATTGGAAGTTTGTCACGTGACATCACCAATACACCACATCCACGCACCTACACAGCAACATTAAGTTTCACATTATAAAAGAAGACGATAAAATGAAAAAATCAATATATGCCATTCTCGCTCTCACTGTACTATTTGCGAGTTGCGATTCATGGGTAGAAAATGCGGAGACACCAAGTAATACACTTACAAGAGACCAATTGAATAAATCTGCAATGGTTGCTAATATTCAAAGCAATAATATTACTGATGGCCCGTTGGTAGCCTACGTAAAGACACTTCAAGGTGATGCTGCTGCAGCTGCTTTTCTTGCCTTGGGTACAACCGTTGATGAACTGACTGAAGGAACGATTCCTAACGCACTCCTTTACCGTCAGATAGCAACAGACAACCTCACTCCTACTTCGGGCACACAAAACGATCTTTGGGATAAAATCCACAATTATTATGCACGAAGCATCGAATTAACTGAGATTGCAGGACAAGTAACAGGAACAAATGCAGAGCAGACAGAGATTGTAAAAGCATACGGTAACTACGTGGGCCACCTTCATGCAGGTTATGCTCTTCAGCTGCTTGCAGAGTCTTTCTCTACAACTCCTGCGGCAGAAGGGGGTTCTATTATACTCAATAAGGCTGTTGTCTCTCATGAATCTATTTTAAACCAAGCTAAGGAGCAATATGAAGCTGCTGAAAAAGCAGCAAAGTCAGATGCTCTGAAGGCCTTCAAAGGTTTTGATCAAGATGCAGCAATCCGACAGATAAAAACCTACGAACTCAAACTGGCTATGCATCGTGGACAATACGCAGACGCAAAGACATTCGTAGAAGGCGCACTGAAGGATGGTGAGACTGTGGAGGTAATCTATAACAACGATGGTGGTGACAACCCACTTTACAGTGCTATCGGTCCAAACAGCCGTGATGTACAAGTAAGCCCTTCTCTTGAAGCTGCAAGAACAACAGATGCTGAAAAGAAAGCCTTACCACTGGCTCATGCAGGTGTAGACAAGAAGAACCCTAACCGCTATAATATTTATGCATCAGCGCTGACGAGAAAGGGCTCAATGACAATCTCTAATGAAGATGATATTCACCTTATCAAAGCAGAACTCATCGTAAGAGGTGTTATAGCTGGTGATGCAATGACAGAGATTAATAAGGTCATTGGTAAGTATGACGCTGCAAGTCAACTTTCATCAGCTCCTACCCTTGCAAAAATAGCCGAACTGCGCCGTATCTTCCTTGCTTTCCGTGGTGAACGCACAGCAGATATCCGTCGTGGATTGGAGCAAGGTTCTGTCGCAACAACTTGGGCAAGCCGTAAAATCAAGTGGTTGCCAATACCTGAGAAAGAATTGCAAAGCCAAGGCCTATAAAGCATATCATTTAACTATATTGTCTATAACGGACGCACTTTTTGTGCGTCCGTTGTCTTTTCCAGAACTACATAATCGGAACAACGATAAGGTACATTCTCAGGGTTAGAGCAACCTATCAAACACGGTTGAACTAAAATAAAATTTCATCGCCTTGTTTTTACAGCATTTTTATTTATCTTTGTCATTCAAAAGAACATTTTATTATGTGGACATTTATAGATCTCATTATTACACTTGTACTTATGCCCTTTGTCATCAAGTGGGAAGATTGGGGCTGGCTATCGTGCTTCATATTTATAGGACTAAGCCTTACTTTCACACCCCTTGTTGGTATCATTATTTATAAATTTGCCTTTCGAGGTTAAATTCATTACGCCCAAATGGTCGACGAACAGATTTCCTACCATTGTTAGAAACGCAAGTAATTCCACAACTGCACATTCTATATCAACCGAGATTATCAAAAACAACAAAGCCGCTCGATTGCTCGAACGGCTTTGTTATTTATCATTAAGAAGTCTGCTTATGCATCAACCTTACCAGGACCGAATGGAGCAATCGTACGTGGCTCCTGCTCTGGCTCGTGGCGATCAATCTTACCAAACTCTTTCTCATAGCGAACTACATTGTCCTGCAAAGCTGCAAGGAGACGTAATGCATGCTCAGGAGCAATAATAACACGGCTTGTTACTGTTGCCTTTGGTACACCTGGAAGAAGTGTAGCAAAATCAAGTACAAACTCTGAACTTGAATGAGAGATTATCTGAAAGTTTGTATAAACACCTTTAGCGATTTCTGGTGAGAGATCAATCTGCAACTGCTGTCCCTCTTGATTCTGATTGTTATTGTCCATTTTATTAATATAATTTAGATAATACTTTGTTTCTCTTATGCAAAGATAATACATTAAAGTCATTTGCCCAAATCTAACTACAAAAGTTTTTACCTCCACTCTTCCACCTTTCGTTCTAATAATGAACTTAGACAGCTAAAGCAATATACAAAAAAGGGACTTGCAAAATTATTGCAAATCCCTTTTAATCTTATATATGAGAGGTTAGGATTACTCCTGTGTAGCCTCTGCCTCTTGCTTAGCGAAGTCAAGAACATTCTTCTTGTTAGCCTCCATACGCTCGTGCTCTTCTTGCGAACCAACAACGAGTTTCTGCCACTGGCGAAGACCAGTACCGGCAGGAATAAGGTGACCACAGATAACATTCTCCTTCATACCTTCAAGATTATCGCTCTTACCACGGAGAGCTGCCTCGTTGAGAACCTTAGTTGTCTCCTGGAAGGAAGCAGCACTCATGAAGCTCTTCGTTCCGAGGGCAGCACGAGTGATACCCTGAAGAATCTGGGTAGCAGTTGCCTGAACGGCATCACGCACCTGAACGAGCTTGAGGTCACGACGCTTAAGGCTTGAATTCTCATCACGTAACTTACGTACAGAGAGAATCTGACCCTTATAGCAGTTTTCAGAATCACCCGGATCGGTAACAACCTTCTTACCCCAGATACGATCATTCTCCTCAGCAAAGTCAAGTTTGTCAACAAGTTCTTGCTCGAGGAATGTAGTATCTCCTGGATCGTCGATACGTACCTTGCGCATCATCTGACGAACGATAATCTCAAAGTGCTTGTCATTAATCTTCACACCCTGCAAACGATATACGTCCTGAACCTCATTAACAATATACTCTTGAACAGCTGTTGGACCCATGATAGACAAGATATCAGCTGGAGTGATGATACCATCAGACAATGGAGTACCAGCACGAACAGCATCATGCTCTTGCACAAGAATCTGCTTAGACAGACTAACAAGATACTTACGCTGCTCACCAGTCTTAGAAGTCACGATAATCTCACGGTTACCACGCTTCACCTTACCCATAGTAATCTCACCATCAATTTCAGATACGACAGCAGGGTTAGATGGGTTACGGGCCTCAAAGAGCTCAGTAACACGTGGAAGACCACCAGTAATATCACCAGCACCACCGACAGAACGTGGAATCTTAACGAGTGTCATACCCGTCTTAATCTCAGCACCATCAAGAAGTACCTGCTCCAAGTGACCACCTACTGGAAGGTTATATGTACCAAGGATATCAGATGCAGCATAAAGGCCATCAGCCCCCTTCTTAGCACCAACCTTGACAATGTCAACAGTAGGGAGTTTTGTCTTATCACGAGAATCGATAATGATACGCTCTGTAAGACCTGTAGCATCATCGGTTTCAGCCTTATAAGTAACGCCCTCTATAACGTCATGTAGGCGGAGAACACCTGCATATTCACTAACAATAACAGCATTGAATGGGTCCCACTTACAAATCATATCACCCTTCTTGACAGTATCTCCAGACTTAAAGTAAAGAGAACTACCATAAGGAACATTATCTGTAAGGAGTACAATACCAGTGTTAGGATCTACAAAGCGAATTTCAGCCAAACGGCTAACAACCATCTCACACTCCTTGTCGTTATCGTCAACGAATGGTACAGTACGGAGTTCTTCAAACTCAATCTTGGCATCGCTCTTAGCTGTAATTGTTGCATTAGCTGCAGCATTACCTGCCACACCACCAGCGTGGAACGTACGAAGAGTAAGCTGTGTACCAGGCTCACCAATAGCTTGTGCAGCAATGACACCAACAGCCTCTCCCATCTGTACCATACGTGCAGAAGCGAGGTTACGTCCATAACACTTCTTACATACACCCTTCTTGCTTTCACAAGTGAGTACAGAGCGAATTTCGACCATCTCAATTGGTGAGTCTTCAATAGCTTGTGCCTTTGTCTCTGTAATCTCCTCACCTGCAGCAACAATAATATCACCAGTAGTAGGGTTAATAACATCATGAACTGACACACGACCCAAGATACGCTCATAAAGACTTGCAATAGTTTCATCACCATTCTTCAAGGCACGACACTCAAGACCACGGAGTGAACCACAATCCTCCTCATTGATGATAACATCATGAGAAACGTCTACAAGACGACGTGTCAAGTATCCTGCATCGGCAGTCTTCATAGCCGTATCGGCAAGACCCTTACGAGCACCGTGAGAAGCAATAAAGTACTCCAACACAGACATACCCTCCTTAAAGTTAGAGATAATTGGGTTCTCAATAATCTGAGCACCTTCAGCACCTGCCTTCTGTGGCTTAGCCATAAGACCACGCATACCAGCAAGCTGAGCAATCTGGTCAGCAGAACCACGGGCACCAGAGTCAAGCATCATATATACAGCATTGAAACCCTGGTCAGCCTCTGTCATGTGCTTCATAACAGCCTGCTTAAGGTTGTTATTTACGTGTGTCCACGCATCAATTACCTGATTATAACGCTCCTTATCAGTGATGAAACCCATTTCATAGTTAGCCTTCACCTGGTCAACTTCACTCTGACCCTTGCCTACGAGATCAGTCTTCTCATCTGGCACGATGATATCATCGAGGTTGAACGAAAGACCAGCAACATAAGCCATACGATAACCGAGGTTCTTGATACCATCGAGGAACTCACAAGCACGTGCCATACCGACAGCCTTAATAACGTCAGCAATAAGACCACGAAGTGATTTCTTAGAGATAATACCATTGAAGAAACCAATCTCAGTTGGAATAATCTGATTAACAATTACACGACCAACTGATGTCTCAACCATACGCTTCTGGAGTTTACCATCAACGAGATCATCAACGATCACCTTTACTTGTGAATGGAGATCACACTTCTTCTCATTGTAAGCAATAATTGCTTCCTCTGAACCGTAGAATGTAAGACCTTCGCCCTTAGCACCTGGACGAATCTTAGTAATATAGTAGAGACCGAGCACCATATCCTGTGAAGGAACGGTGATAGGCGCACCATTAGCTGGATTAAGGATGTTATGGCTCTGGAGCATCAATACCTGTGTCTCCAACACAGCCTCATTACTCAATGGGAGGTGAACAGCCATCTGGTCACCATCAAAGTCAGCATTGAACGCTGTACATGCCAATGGGTGCAACTGAATAGCCTTACCTTCTATAAGTTTAGGCTGGAATGCCTGAATACCAAGGCGGTGAAGTGTCGGGGCACGGTTCAACATAACTGGGTGACCCTTCATTACATTCTCAAGGATATCCCAAATTACAGGCTCACGACGGTCTACAATCTTCTTAGCACTCTTTACAGTCTTCACAATACCGCGCTCAATGAGCTTACGAATAATGAATGGCTTATAAAGCTCTGCTGCCATCAACTTAGGCAGACCGCACTCACCCATCTTCAACTCTGGACCAACGACAATTACTGAACGCGCAGAATAGTCAACACGCTTACCGAGGAGGTTCTGACGGAAACGTCCCTGCTTACCCTTCAGAGAGTCAGAGAGTGACTTCAATGGACGATTGCTCTCACTCTTTACAGCAGAAGACTTACGGCTGTTATCGAAAAGTGAGTCAACAGCTTCCTGAAGCATACGCTTCTCATTACGCAGAATAACCTCAGGAGCCTTAATTTCCATCAAACGCTTCAAACGATTGTTACGGATGATAACGCGACGATAGAGGTCATTAAGGTCAGATGTTGCGAAACGTCCTCCATCCAATGGAACCAATGGACGAAGCTCTGGTGGAGTAACAGGGATAATCTTCATGATCATCCATTCTGGATTATTCACACCGATTGACTGACGGAAGCCCTCTACAACCTGCAGACGCTTCAACGCTTCTGTCTTACGCTGCTGACTTGAGTCAGTTGTTGCACGGTCACGCAATTCACCTGCCAAACGATCAAGGTCAATACCTGTGAGGAGGTCATAAATAGCCTCTGCACCCATCTTAGCAATGAACTTGCTTGGATCAGAATCATCCAAACGCTCATTACCCTCTGGGAGTTTATTATCAAGGATATCGAGATATTCATCTTCAGAAAGAAGGTCGAACTTATGAGAACCATTCAAATCCTCATCTGTATCGGCATTCTTCATACCCTCTACGACACCCGGCTGGATGACAACATATTTCTCATAGTAAATAACAGCATCAAGCTTCTTTGTTGGCATACCGAGAAGGTAACCAATCTTGTTAGGAAGACTACGGAAATACCAGATATGAGCAACAGGGACAACCAATTCAATATGTCCAGCACGCTCACGACGCACCTTCTTCTCAGTTACCTCAACACCACAACGGTCGCAGACAATACCCTTATAACGGATACGCTTGTACTTACCGCAGGCACACTCGTAATCCTTTGTTGGACCGAAGATACGCTCGCAGAACAAACCATCACGTTCTGGTTTATAGGTACGATAGTTGATAGTCTCTGGCTTGGTTACCTCACCAAAAGAGTTCTCAAGAATCTCCTCAGGTGAAGCCAGTCCGATAGTAATCTTGCTGAAATTACTCTTTACTTTATTATCTTTCTTAAAAGCCATGTTTTACTTCTATTATGGGGTGTACGTATTAATCAAGTTTGACACTGAGACCGAGACCACGAAGCTCGTGTAACAACACGTTCAGTGACTCTGGAATACCTGGAGTTGGCATTGGTTCACCCTTAACGATAGCCTCGTAAGCCTTTGAACGACCAACTACATCATCAGACTTGATTGTCAAGATTTCCTGGAGAACATGAGATGCACCGAAGGCCTCAATAGCCCAGACCTCCATCTCTCCGAAACGCTGACCACCAAACTGTGCTTTACCACCAAGTGGCTGCTGTGTAATCAATGAGTATGGACCGATACTACGAGCGTGCATCTTATCTTCAACCATGTGACCCAACTTCAAGAAGTAAGTGATACCCACTGTAGCTGGCTGGTCGAACTTCTCACCGGTTT
>CAUVDL010000058.1:0-14805 GCA_963550695.1 uncultured Prevotella sp.
ATTAGCAACAAAGAATAAAGTTTTATATCTAAAACTAATTATCTGAAAATAAATGTATTATACAAGCTACCAAGTTGTTTTCACTATATTTACAAATCAGAAAATAAATTCATCTAATGAGCCTTGCCTCAATCTTTAATAGGAAACACCATCCTTTAAGCCATCTCCCATTCAACCTATCATCAGACACTGTACCCTTTCTATCGTACCCTTTCTCTTACATCGAATTATTTTCAAGCAAAATACTACAACACCTCTTAAGTTAACCTTAAAGTGATTTATATTCGTATTGAAGGATTCAGCAGCAGCGAAGAAAAAAAGAGAAGTTGTTGGTGTTCCTTTGGATTTCTGCAACTTTTCTGTTTCTATTAACAGCAACTTATCACTTTGTATAGACAAAATTTAAATTCCTGTCACTTCTGTCACTACCACAATAGACACAAGTTATTCATTTTCAAAGCCTTTACAAACAATGTTAAAAGTGACAGCAAATAAATTTTAAAATTAATAGTATGATTTAAGATGAAAGTGAGTTCTGATTTTATCTATTAATAGCAAAGTACACTTTAAGTACCCTACAAAGAAAAATCCCTTGCAAATCATCGATTCACAAGGGATTTGTTGTACCCAGACCCGGGCTCGAACCGGGATGGGTTGCCCCACTGGTGTTTGAGACCAGCGCGTCTACCTATTCCGCCATCTGGGCATGGCTGTTGTTTGAACAACGGGTGCAAAGGTAGAGAGAAAATCTGGATTTGGCAAATTTTTGAGGAATTATTTAATGACAATACTTTGATTAATGCATATTTGTAGTATTTTACAATAAAAGATTTGGAGGTATGAGTTATATAAGGTATCTTTGGAGAAACAAAATCGGTTAGCTTAAATAGATAATGACTACGAAACAGAACAACTATTGCGTAATTCTTGCTGGTGGCAAGGGACGAAGACTATGGCCCTGCAGTAGAGATAAACACCCAAAGCAATTTATAGACTTCTTTGGTGTGGGTCGTACTCAGCTTCAACAAACTTTTGACCGCTTTGCACATATTCTTCCAAAAGAGAACATATATATCAACACCAGTTGCGATTACCTTGAACTTATCAAAGAACAATTACCTGAAGTGACGGCTGACCATATCATGGCTGAGCCAATACACAGAAACACTGCTCCAAGTGTTGCTTGGGCAGTACATCGAATCATGATGTTTGATCCCAAAGCGAACATCATTATATCTCCTTCTGATCAGAATATTGTGAATGATGAAGCATTCTTTCGTAATATTAAAGAGGGATTGATGTTTGTTGAGAAGAATGATGCTATACTGACGATGGGCGTTAACCCTACCCGTCCAGAACCAGGATACGGATATATACAAAAGGGGGTCTACACGGGAAATGGCGATATATATAAGGTGCAAGCCTTTACAGAAAAGCCAGACCGAGAATTTGCTCAAATGTTTATGGATAGTAAGGAGTGGTATTGGAATACAGGACTCTTCCTCGCTAACACTAATTACCTTCGTCAATGTCTCTATGGTTTCCTCCCTTCTGTTTTACGTGCAGGCGAAAAGGGTGACCAGATAACAACCATAGCAGAAGAAGAGGCTTTCGTTCGTGAGAACTTCCCACGCTATCCAAACATTTCGTTAGACCATGGTATCTTAGAAAAGTCGGAGAATGTCTACGTAATGAAATGCGACTTTGGTTGGGCTGATCTTGGAACGTGGCATGGAGTCTATGAGTCACTAAGCAAAAGAGAGGGCGACAATGTTGTTATTGACTCAGATGTTATCCTTGAAGATGCTGCAAATAATATCATAAAGCTCTCCAAAGGTAAATTAGGTGTTATCAATGGACTTGATGGCTATATCATTGCAGAAAAGGGCAATGTATTACTTATCTGTAAGAAAGAAGATTCTTCTGCATTGGTAAGGAAATATGTGAATGAAGTACAGATAAAGAAGGGAGAAGAGTTTGTGTAAAGAAAACCTCCCCCAACCCTCCAAAGGAAGGGAGCAGCAAGTTTGGTAAAGGTGGGATTACTTTATTAAACATATCTTCCTTATATTAAGGAAAATGATAAACGGGGATATGCAATAATTGTATATCCCCGTCTTGATAACATCTTATTTCAGAAGCCAAATGTTATTCCAATTCTTGAAAAGCCTTGAAGATCTTTGCTGCAATCTCCTTCTGCTCCTCAGCCTCAACCTGTACGTGATGCTTGAAATCAACATCAGCCTCGCTGTTCATTGGCAAGAGGTGGATATGTGCATGGTTAACCTCTAATCCCAAGACGACCTGAGCTACCTTCTTACATGGAAAGACTGTCTTTATTGCACGTGCTACTTTCTTTGCAAAAACCTCAAAGGCTGCAAGTTCCTCATCCTCCATATCGAAGATATAGTCAACTTCTTTGCGAGGAATAACAAGTGTGTGACCCTTTGTTACTGGATCAATGTCAAGAAAAGCATAGAACTGATCGTTCTCTGCACACTTGTAGCTTGGAATCTCACCTGCTGCAATTTTACTGAATATTGTCATACGAACCTCCTTGTTTTATTATTATGCATCAATTGAGATTTTATCAATACGCAATACAATAGTACCACGAGGGATAGTGATTTCAACCTCATCGCCCACCTTCTTATTCAACAAACCCTGCGCAATAGGAGTCTTGATTGAAATCTTATTCTGCTTCAGGTTAGCCTCTGTTTCACTAACAATCGTATACTTCATCTTAGCATTTGTCTTTACGTTTGTCATCTCAACAGTAGACATAATCTGTACGGCATCAGTGCTCAAACGTGACACATCAACAATCTTTGCTTGTGCCACGGTCATCTTCAATTCAGCAATACGTGCTTCCAGATGACGCTGTGCCTCCTTAGCAGCATCATACTCAGAATTCTCACTCAAGTCACCCTTATCGGCAGCTTCGGCAATAGCAGCAGATGCCTTGGGACGTTCAACAGACTCTAAATACTGCAAATCGGCTACGAGTTTGTCGTAACCTTCCTGTGACATATAAGCCATAATATCTTTGTTTAAAAATTAATCGTTTTTCAATAGACATAAAAAAGACAGAATTCCAACATCTTCACACTGAATGCCGGAATCCCATATCCTTAAATGCCTTAATCTTTTTATTTTTTGCAAAGTTAGGGTTAAAAAATGATATAACAAAGTTTTATGGGATAAAAATGCTTTTTCATAAGCTATATTTCAACTTTTCTTTCAGACTTTAGGCTTTCTTTTAAGTTATATTCAACTATCTTTATTCTATCAATAGAAGAAAAATCTGAGATAATAATGTACTCGTCCATCTCACAAACAAGATACTCGACCCCTACAATAATCAATTGCTCATTATACAATAAATCAAAGATTCTTGCTTAGAAGAGCAACCTAATAAAACCTCATCAGGGCAGTTGTATTGCCTAAAAAGAAATCATATCAAACTATCAATTTGTCATGCATTCTTCTTGATATAAATCAATAATACAACATATACCGAAAAAAGACGGCAAAAAAGTTGCAGATATAAAAAATTCTCTTTATCTTTGCAACGTGTTTTTCATAGTATTAGATTTAAGGTTAACAAAGGTTGGACTACAGCGGTAGTCCTTTTTTTATGTCTTTAAGTCTGGTATTACAAACATTTTTTCGGTAAATATAGGCTTATTGTGCTGATGGTAAACACCACTTAAATTTACGACAAAACAACTTGCCAGAAGTAACAAAATAGGGAATAACCTGCCATAAAAAAAGAATAAAAGATTGAGCCTCAGCAGAAAAATATAACATTTCATTAATCTATGTACTTTTATCTTTATCTTTGCATTATAATACTTATCAAAGAATGAAGGCTCTAAAAACATTTTTATTCATACTTTCTCTACTCTGTTCGGTAGTTGTAGAGGCACAAGTAGGTGTAACTGCACCAGAAAGTCTTTGGACTATTAAAAAAGATAATAATACAGGGAAACTTGCGCTTTATACAGCAAAAGGGGGAAAAATCATAAATGATGTTGACAGCATTAAACGCTTAAAGAACAACGTGTTTATTGTTACCAAAGACAATCTGAAAGGGAGTTATGATAGTAAAGGGAAGGAGTTAATACCCATTAAATATAACGAAATAGAAGAATTTGATGCTTATAGGCACCATTTTTGGAAAGTATATCTGAACGGACGACAAGGCCTTTACACCACCGAAGGCAAACAAGTACTGCCTACAGAATATGAAAAGATTTCCAGTATAGATAGAGGTCTTGATCAATCACCCAACCTTATCGTAAAAGAAAAGGGTAAATATGGTATGTTCAATGCCGAGGGCGAACGCCTGATAAAGTCAGAATACAATGACGTAAAATTTGCTAACGGCCATTATTACTTCCAAAAAGGTGAGAAAAAAGATTATCTGAAAAGAGACAAACAAACACTGCTAAAAGGTATCTCAATAAAAGGACAAATAACTAATTGGATAGAAGAAAAAGGTAATTCTAAGCAAATCTCTTATTTTATATTTGAAGATAATAAAGGAAGATTTGGTTTGTTTGACGAGAACGATAGTGCATTAATATCACCGCAATATGAGTCAATGGATTCATACTATAATATTTCGAGCGGGAACAAAGACTATCTTGTTGTAAAACAGAACTCACACTATGGAGTAATCAACCTTTCAAACGAGGTTTTAATTCCATTAAAATATAAGTCGTTTTCTAAGATTTATATACGTGACCATATTGCTTTGGAAGACGGAAAGGGCTATATACTTTGCTCTTTGAAAGACAACAGTATCTTTCAATCACTGCATTTCAACGACATAAGAGAAACAAGTGGCCCGTATGCGGTCATTGAAAAAGAAGGGAAAGAAGCCCTTCTAAACAAGCTAACACTCGACCTACTCTTCCCGTTTAAATACGAAGAGATTGTAATAGTAGAAGAAGATAGCCTTTTTAGTGTAAGGCTGAAAGGCAAATATGGTATTGTTGACAAAAACGATAAGACTATTATTCCATACATGTACGACGAATGGCTGTACAAAGTGGGCGGTGATAAGTTTGTTGTAAAGAAAGACAATCAATATGGTATCATCAATTCTAAGAATCAACTCGTCTATGGTATGATACCCTATCCTATTATAGCTTACAGCGATTATTTCCAAGTTATGGACATAAATAGAAACAATCCTGAATACGATTGGAACTTCAAGGAGATAAAAAGGGAATAACAGAAGATTCTTCTCTTTTAAAGATAACAAAGAAAAGACTGCCATAAGCACTTATAAACTCTTATAAATGCTTATGACAGCCTATTTATTTTACTCTTATTCTTACTTCATCATAAAGAGACTATCTATCCTTCACCATTTCCAAGAAGTATTCATGCACACGCGTATCACTATCTAATTCAGGATGAAAAGCAGTAACAAGCTGGTTTCCTTGTCGAGCAGCTACGATATGGCCATCAACTTCTGAGAGTTTTTCCACCTCTCCTGCCGCTTCCTTTATATAAGGTGCACGGATAAAAGTCATTGGAATATCGCCTTCTACTCCCTTAAAAGAAGCCTCCGTATGGAAACTACCCAACTGACGACCGTAGGCATTACGAGCAGCTGTCATATTCATTGTACCCAATCGAGGAGGAACAGGCGCTGACGGACTATTTCCCTCTACTTCACGAGCAAGGAGTATCAAGCCGGCACAAGTACCAAAGACAGGAAGTCCTGATTCAATAGCTTCACGAATAGGTTCAAGCAGTCCAAGTTCGCGAAGGAGTTTTCCTTGCGTGGTACTCTCACCACCTGGAATTATCAGTCCATCTTTCTCCTGCTGCCAATCCTCCAATCGACGCACCTCAAAGCAATCAACACCCAACTTATTGAGCATCATTTCATGCTCTAAGAACGCTCCCTGCAGGGCAAGAACAGCAATTCTCATTGTCCACGCTCAGCCATGAGCACTTCAATCTCGTGCTCGTTGATACCAACCATAGCCTCACCCAAGTCTTCTGACAACGCTGCCAACTCCTTAGGGTTATTATAGTTTGTAACTGCCTTAACGATAGCTGCGGCACGCTTAGCTGGATCACCGCTCTTGAAGATACCAGAACCAACGAAGACACCCTCAGCACCGAGTTGCATCATCAACGCAGCATCGGCAGGAGTAGCCACACCACCAGCAGCAAAATTCACTACCGGAAGCTTACCATTCTCATGTACATACTTCACGAGTTCGTATGGTGCCTGCAACTGCTTAGCCGCCTCAAAAAGTTCGTCCTCACGCTTGCTAACGAGTTCACGAATCTGACTCTGCATCAAACGCATATGGCTAACAGCCTGCACAACATCACCTGTACCAGGCTCACCCTTCGTACGAATCATTGTTGCACCCTCTGCAATACGACGCAATGCCTCGCTCAAATTACGTGCACCACAAACGAATGGCACCTCAAACTGTGTCTTGTCAATATGATAGATATTATCAGCAGGAGATAGAACTTCGCTTTCATCAATGTAATCAATCTCAATCGCCTGCAGAATCTGCGCCTCAGCGATATGACCAATACGGCACTTTGCCATCACAGGAATCGTCACAGCCTCCTGAATGCCTTTAATCATCTTTGGGTCACTCATACGTGAAACGCCACCAGCAGCACGAATATCAGCTGGGATACGTTCCAATGCCATTACTGCACAAGCACCTGCAGCCTCAGCGATACGCGCCTGCTCTGGTGTTGTTACGTCCATGATTACACCGCCCTTTAACATCTGAGCGAGGTTGCGGTTTAGTTCTTGTCTATTTGCCATATTACTTTAATTTTTAGTTTTCTACCATGTTTCACTCACGAATGAGTGCACATGAAGATGTTATATGTGTTAGTTAATATTAGAAATTCCTTTTAAAACGATGAGAAAAGCGTAAGAACAACACACGGATTTATGAGCTTTAAAAGCCTACATGCTGTCCCCTACTTTATCCCGTTAGGCTCTCCCCTACCTGATGTTGCAACCATGGGGACTTATAGAGTTGTCCCCTACTTTATCCCGTTAGGCTCTCCCCTCCTTTGGAGGGGCTGGGGGAGGTCCCCCTACGACCTTCGCCACTCACTCGGAGTCTGTCCCATCTGCTTCTTAAAGAACTTAGAGAACTGAGCTTGTGAGGCAAAACCATGCTCATATGCAATCTCTTGGATAGTCTTCTGTGTCGTTCGAAGCTGACAAGCAAGGGCTTCTGCAAGCGTATGATCAATGATACACTTTGGTGATTTGCCAGATATTCGATGCGCCACCTGCGACAAATAACGTGGAGAGACATTCAGACAGTCAGCATAAAAAGCTACATCACGGTTTGTATGATAATGCTCTTGCACTGCTTCTAAGAATTCATTGTATAGCTGACTACTCCGTCCACTGATATCACTCTTCCTTGCCACAAGCGTTCGTACATATTCCCGAGCATGTTGTAGCGCCTCTTCCATCGGCTCGTCTTGACTAAGATAGACCGCAAGTGCTGATGAAAAGCTATTGGCAAGACCATGCTGCAAAGGGTCGTCCAACACAAATGAGCGTACAGTTCGACTCCCTTCTCCTTTCAACGAAGAACAATCAAAGATTCTTTCAGCCTCTCCTTCACGCAGAATGACAAGCGAACAAAGTGGCAGCAAACGACAACGTATCTGTGTTATCACGTCATCTGTCATCAATCTGTCACCATTACTTGCCGTCACAATTGGGTCATATATAATATGGTGAGGACGATACTTCAACAGTGCATCCACCACGACAGCCAAGGTCTCTATGGTTCTAATCATTCCCACCTTTACCGTGTCAGGCTGCATATCATTGATAATCGCCTCAATCTGTCCTCTAACAATCTCCGCAGGAAGGTCATAGAAAGCCTGAATACCCAAGGTATTCTGCACCGTGACAGACGTTACAGCCGACACTGCATAGCCTCCTAAGGTTGCTATCGTTCTGATATCAGCCTGCACACCAGAGCCACCAGTGCTATCTGAACCTGTTATTGTGAGAATTGTCTTCAACAGTTTAGGTTTATTGTTTTGCATACAAAGTAAATTGAAAATATTGAAACCTGCAAGAGTTATTCCTAAATTGACAAGAAAAACTACATTTCTGACTTTTATTAGGCTTATCAGTCTGATTAACCTTATTAGCCTTACAGCAATCAAAAAGCTTATAGACTCACCTACATCAAAGGAATCTATCCACCCTATTATCACCCAATTTCATTGAAAACCTTTTCATTTTAAGACTTCGAAAACATGTAGATAAGGATTTGAAAAATCATTACATAATTTCAATTAAAACATCTGTAAATAATGGCAAAAACACATATAAGAAGTAGGTTTGCAACCAACAGTAAGTCAATTAGTTATAAAGCAGTAAAATAAAAGGTGCTTAATTGGACTTCAAAAGGGCGTTAGTAAGGGGCTTAAAGGGTATCTTTTACAAGCCGAAAGGGCGTCTTTAAGAAGCCAAAAGAGCATGTATTGGTTTTAAACTGTACGAAAATAGTTTACAAACTTCAAGTAATAAGGGAATAAGTTGTTTGTGAAGACAGATAGACTGCGTACCTAATGACATTTATCATGTAGTTTATCCCCCTTTATAAAACCATCTTATTGGAGGTAATCATACCAGTGTTGGGTGATGGTTGTTGGGTGTTGAGGGATGGTTATTGGGTGTTGAGCCTTTATAAAACAATCTTATTGGAGGAAATCATACCATGTATGTGGATGAATCTCATTCTATAAACAATCTACGTATTTAACGGAAGAACCTTCACAATACCTACTATTAGGTATTGACACGTTTATAAAAGAAACATAACTTTGCAAAGTTATTTACAAACCATATAATAACATAATGAAGAAATATTTACTAATCTTGACCGCCATGTTATGCTCTCTTGTATCCATGGCACAAAACACCGACGCAATGCTCTTCGGTGATGTGAAGGCAAAAGAAGGTGGACAACACCTCTCTCATGCTAAAATCCAAGTAAAAGGTACCAACCTTAAAACACAGTGTGATGCTACTGGACACTTCAAATTAAGTAATCTTCCTATAGGAAAGCAAGTTATCATAGCTACACTCGCTGGTTATCAGCAGCAGGAAAAAGAGGTAGACATGGTTAATAATAAAGGTTCTGAGGTCTACTTTGAACTGGAAAAAGATCCATTGGAGTTGAGCCAGGTCGTTGTAACGGGTACTCGTACCAGCCACTTTGTAAAGGATGTACCTATCCGTACAGAGGTTCTTACATCACAGGCTATCACTAAGAAGAACGCCCAAAACTTATACGAAGCACTTGAAGGTGTACCGGGTATCCGTGTAGAACAGCAGTGTCAGTTCTGTAATTTCTCTGAAGTACGTATGCAAGGCTTGGGTGCTGAGCACACACAGGTACTCATTGATGGTGAGCCTATCTACTCTGGTCTTGCTGGTGTTTACGGTTTGCAGCAGATTGGAACCAATGACATCGACCGCCTTGAGGTGGTTAAGGGTGCAGGTTCTGCCCTCTATGGTAGTAGTGCCGTTGCTGGTGCCATCAATATTATCTCAAAGGAACCAACCTTTGAGCCATCTGTTAATGGTGACATTCAGTTTGGAAACTTTGGCTTCAAAAGCTATAAGGGTTCTGGATCTATGCGTTATAACAACATTGGTCTGAGTGTATTCGCACAGCGTACACAGATGGATGCTATCGACCGCACACAGAATGGACTTACACGTAAGGAAGTAAAGAACAAGGATGGTATCTCTGACCGCGTAGACGAGACGATGAACAACCTTGGTTTCAGCCTTTACTTCTATCAGCCTTTTGCTAAGAATGATAAACTCGTATTGCGTGGTAAGGCAATTGATGAGCACCGTTTCGGTGGTGTTATGACAAATGATCAATATCTAAACCCATACACAGACGGTACTGAGGATATTCGTACCAACCGTCTTTCAGCTGACCTCGCTTACACCTTGCCTATCGGTAAGCACTCAGAACTGAACCTCACAACTGCTTATGTATACCACAAGCGTCAAGCAACAAACGATACCTTCCTTCATGACTACATGGATTCTCACAAGGATCCAGCACATCCAGACCAAGATGGTGCGGAACCTGACGTTTCTATGATGCGTCCATACATTGCTAAGGAGAATACGGTGACACCATCGATCACCTTCACTTCTATCCTTGGCAACCATACATTGCTTGGTGGTGTACAGGGTTATTTTACTCGACTACGTGAGACTGGACTCTATGTTATCTCTGCGGAGGACGAGAAGACAAGTCCTTACTATGGCGTTCCTTATACTTCAATCGGTAAGAAGCATGCTAACGAACTTGGCTTCTTCGTACAGGACGAGTGGAACATGACTCCAAAACTGACCGTTGTACCGGGTATCCGTGTTGATTCTCATAGCTCTGGTGAGGAGTACACTACCAGCGTAAAGGTTTCTGACAGTGCTTTCCCAACAACAAAGTTCAGCAAAACAACAGTTAATCCACGTATTGCTATCAAATACGAACTGACTCCTTCTCTCGTACTTCGTGCCAATGTAGGTACTGGTTTCCGTGCACCTTACGGATTCTCTGAGGACCTCCATCTCTGTAGTGGTTCGCCACGTGTTTGGAAATCATCTAACCTCAAGGGTGAGCGTGCTATCAGCTATAACCTCTCTGCAGACTACTATGCAAAGAAGTATCAGTTCAGCATCAACATCTTCCGCACCAACTTGAAGGATAAGATTCAGTTCTCTCCTGCAGACGATGAAGTTAAGAAGTTCGGTTACTCTTACCAGTGGGAGAATGTTGACGATGCTTACGTACAGGGTGTTGAATTAGGTGCAAAGGCAAATCTCTTCCGCAACTTCAATGCCGGCGTAAACTGGACCTTCAATCAAGGTAAGTTCAAGCACGAGCGTGCAGACTGGTCAGACCCTAACGATGAGACTGTAAAACAGTTTCCACAACGCCTACAATATGCAGAAGAAAGTCGTAACATCTCTCGTTTCCCAGCAATGACTGGCGATATCGACCTCGATTATACCCCTGGCACATGGAGCTTCTCTCTCACAAGCTCATTACAGGGAAGAATGTACATCGACTACAATTCTGAGGACGATGGTGCAACATCAAAGATTAAGAAGACAAACACCTTCATGCTCTTCAACTGCCGCGCTGCAAAGCGTTTCGGTACATGTACTGTTTATGCAGGTGCTAAGAACATCTTCAGTTACATTCAGGACGAGAAACACACTGACGATGCAGCCTTCATGTATGCTCCAGTATATGGTGCAACATGGTATGTAGGTCTCAGCGTTAAACTATAAAGATACTCTCTGAATTATTTTATTGAAACTTAGGTCGCAGCCGCATTGCCTTACAGGGAATGTGGCTGCTTTGTTTTATACAACTAAGAACAAAACGATAACAAGCAATCCACTATGCGATAAGTCTTTCCTTCAAACAAAACATAAGGACAGATTGAACGCCTTGGGACTGAATTAAGCTCACCTTTTCCTACTATTTTTTGCACTGTCCAATACAAATCATTATATTTGCATATTAGAATTAAAGTAGGCATCATAACTTATTACACAGCAATTATTAAACGAATTTGAAAAAGAAACAATAAAGCTATGGGAATAAAAGATATTTTCAAACGCCAACTGCGAACTGTCATAGAATGGAAAGAGCAGAAAACTAACCTATTATTTCATCAATTAGAAACCACAACAGATGAAATAAAGAACGCAAGTAAACTTATCGTTGCTCCGGGACAAGGTTGTATTATCGTATATGATGGAAAAGTAAAGGAATCCCTTACTGAACCCGGCATCTATGACATGGAAACCGCTAATCATCCCTTTATCACTTCACTGCTCAATCTTGCACAGCAAACAGAGAGTGAACATAAGATGCGCTTCTACTTCTTTCGCACCGCCGAAATGGTTAATATTTTATGGGGAACACCTTCACCTGTGAAATACTTTGAGCCAGAATATAAACTCCCAATAACCCTTGGTGCCTGTGGTAACTTCTCTATTGTTATTTCCGACCCAGAGAAGATGTTCGTAACATTACTTGGACCTATCAGCGACTATTATAGTCAAGACATACAACAGCTTGTTTCTTCACGTATCATAACACCACTGACTACCTTCCTTGCAGAGAAGGCTTACTCTTATCGAGAAGTTGACACACATCTTATGGAGATGTCAGAGGACTTGAAGAACAAGACGGCAGAGGAACTCGAACGCTTAGGTTTGAAACTTACTGACTTCCGAATCAATTCTGTTACCTTCGACGAAGAGACCATGGAGCGTATTGGCAGAATAGCTAACATGACTACAGAGAAGCAAGCAGCTGCTGAAGTAGACCTTGATTATGTTGGTATGCAGAAGCTTGAAGCACTTCGTGAGGCTGCACGCAACGAAGGAGGACTTGCTGGCGCAGGATTACAAATGGGTGCAGGATTACAGTTGGCACAGGATATCTTCAAGACACAAAGTAAAGAAAATGCCGCAGAGGGAGAAATAGAAGAACGACTCAGAATGCTGAAAAACCTCCTTAACGAGCAACTTATCACTGAAGAAGAATACGAAAAGAAAAAGAACGAAATACTCTCCAAATTATGAAAAAGGTAATTATTCCTGCATTAGCCATACTCACTGTGAATATCATAATGGGGCTTTTGCTATCCGCATATTCGCTGATAAACATGCTATTCACCAGCATAGCTATCATTGTCAATACCCTTCTGATACTCATACTCTTCCTTTGTCGCGCAGAAAGTACCCACAGGTTGAGCTTAGGCATTATCTTCGCTTTCATTGGTATCATAGAGTATTTCAGTGGACTGATAGCTCCCGAACACTTGATGAACAACTGGTGGGTTATCATATTTGTAATATTAACTGCCATTCAAACCATTCTTGTCTTTCTGGCACTACACTATAAAAAGAAATCATAAACCCTGCAAAAACTTAAATGGGAACAAAGATAAAACCAATAAAATGTCCGAACTGCGGTAGCGAGAAGCACACTCATAAAGAAGATAAGTGTTATCTATGCCTAAGCTGTGGAACCGAATTCTATATAGACGATGATGATATCAATATCAACGTCAACCATCACTTTGACTATATCCCCTCATCTAATGACACTATAGATATAGTAAGGAAATTAGGAATGTATGCTTTGTTAGCTATAGCTATAGGAGTTTTCTTTGTTTTACTCCCCATTTTTTTATCATCATCGCCAAATTCTTCTTCAATACTATCCCAAAAAGATTCTATTGATGTTGACGAAGATACCTATATGGCTGTTACAATGAGCCATAAAGGCAATGCCTGTCTCTTTTATATTGTTGGAAGAGACTTCTCAACAGGTGTGGATAAAGACCCAAAACACATTGATGGGGTTTATTATGGATTCCGTGATATTAAAACAGGGAAAATTCTTGCCGAACAATTATTGGGTACTGGTGAGGCAGTTTCTGACTTCCGCATGGCTTCATACTATTATAATCTAAGATATTTCAATCAGGCACACCGTTGGTTCTTTATAGTTTCCGAACGTTACATCTTTGAAGTATCCCCAGAACAGCTCACAATGAAAGATGTAACGAAGTCGCTCTTTGAAAAAAAGAATGCTATGAGTACTGGTGTTTCCAGTGCTAAGCTACTGTATGACGAGTATGGGGAGGGCATAAAGGTTGTCAATAACTTGGCAGAAATGTATTACTATTTCCCGGGAACAGATAGACTCTATACGGAAGAAGCTTTTAATTACGCCCAAAATTTGCCGCCATCACAACTTAATGGTGAAGTAAGAGACAGCATTTACTATTGTCTTCAGAAGAAAAATGCTAATTCTTCGACTGATAATGGTGGTAAATATCGTTTTATCAAAATACACTTTAAATATCATTTAGGTGATCCACAAAATAGATATTCCTTCGACGACATAGGTGAAAAATTGTGGATAAATGATGATCGACTCGTTAGCGATAACCCTATTACAGACTGGTTTACAGCCTTTAATGCTAAAATCATCTACCAAGATGCCAACTATATATTAATATCCTATACCCCTAACATATCAGAGACAGCCGTACCTGTATTCCAGTTAAGGGCAACAAATGGCAAAATCTTATGGACACAGGCTCCAGAAAAAGCTATCAAGGATGTGAACTTTTGTACACTTAGCAATGGGCAGATATGGTTCCAAGGCGATATAAACCGCCCAAGTGAACCAACACTAAAAAACGTTTATAGTTTAAGCATAGCCAATGGTCAGTTGACATATTACTTCACAATGCCTGAAAATTATAAAGTCCCTGCAAAGTAAAAGATACTGACTTTGGTGTATGAAATTAAGAACATCATATATGAACACGAAATATATACTGCTATTACTGTTATGCATCTTCTCTTTCCAAGCAAATGCACAGACAGAAGAGTTCGTTGAAAAATATGACAATGGACAAATTAAAAGCATCTATCACAGAAATAAGGCATGGGGGTTTAAAGAAGGCTCTTGCATTAATTACACAAAAGACGGAATACTTTATTCAGAGCTTAACTATCAAGAAGGAAAGCTACATGGGACACTTAAGTTTTACAATGAATTTGGAAAGATAGAGGCTATCATTAACTATGACCGTGGTATATTTGAAGGTAAATCAACAATGTACCACCCTATACAAAGTGTAGATGAAACGCCCGCCATTTACTTTACACAAATGTATCATAACGGTAAATTAAAT
>CAUVDL010000059.1:0-14570 GCA_963550695.1 uncultured Prevotella sp.
TACTAAAAAGTTAATAGCTATGAATGGTCAGTTGATAGTTTTTTCGTATTTTTGCAGAAAATAAGCCGCACTCGGCAAAGTGGAAGTAAGCTTCCTCTGCTCTCGTTTGCGTTATTTTTGCAGAAAATAAGCCGCACTCGGCAAAGTAGAAGCAGGCTTTTTTTACTCTTGTCGATGCGTTTGTAGATAACTGATGTGTAAATGAAACAAATCAACTGGGGATTTATTGGTTGCGGTGAGGTGACAGAAAAGAAGTCTGGACCTGCGTTCAATGAAGTGATGGGTTCACATGTTGTCGCTGTATTTAGCCGTAGCGAGTTAAAGGCGCGTTCGTATGCTGAACGTCAAGGTATACGGAAATGGTATACCGATGCACAGGCTTTGGTAGACGATCCTGATGTAAATGCAATTTATATTGCTACACCTCCTTCTGCCCATGCAACCTTTGCTATCATGGCAATGCGTGCTGGAAAGCCTTGTTATATAGAGAAACCTTTGGCGGCTTCTTACGAGGATTGCGTACGTATTAATCGTGTGTCAGAGCAGACGGGAGTGCCATGTTTTGTCGCTTATTATCGTCGGTATCTTCCTTACTTTAAGAAAGTAAAAGAGATTGTTGATAGTGGTGAATTAGGTAAAATACTTACTGTGCAAGTGCGTTTTGCCGTTCCTCCACGCGATTTGGACTACGAAAAGAACGTGCAACTGCCGTGGCGTCTACAATCGCATATCTCTGGTGGCGGTTATTTCTATGACCTTGCTCCTCATCAGCTCGACCTACTACAGAACTTATTTGGTGTTATTATCAAGGCACATGGCTACACAGCTAATCGTGCAGGGCTCTACAACCTCGAAGATACGGTAAATGCTGTGTTCCGTTTTGAGAATGGTTTGACTGGTAGTGGTGCTTGGTGCTTTGCTGCTCATGAGAGTGCGCGTGAGGACCGTATAGAGATTTATGGCTCAAAAGGCAGATTATCCTTCTCTGTTTATACTTATGCACCTATCCACCTCTGTACCAGTGAGGGTGAAAGAGATATTGAGGTCGCTAATCCTCCATACGTTCAACTCCCTATTATTAAGTCTGTTATTGAGGATATGCAGGGTTATGGAGCGTGTGATTGTACAAGTATTAGTGCCACTCCGACCAACTGGGTAATGGATCGTATCCTCGGAAAGATTTAGTAAAAGCCCTTGAGGGCATTTGTTTTTGTTTAATTATTCAGATGAAGCTAACTTTCAACGACTACTTGGTTTTGTGTTTCCTCCTATTGTTTTTAGGAGGAACAAAGGCTTGTGCGTTTCCTACAACGACTCTATCTGATAGCTTAGTGGTTAGGAAAGATAGTGGCGATATTCCTTCAAGCAAGCAGTCAACAGACTCTGTGCGATGGATGCGCAGAGGTGAACCTCCACGCATGTTTAAGCAGAAGTCGGGCAAAGGCGGCGGTTTTTTCCAACATTTCAATGAGATAGACACTTCTTATATTGAGCCTCAAAAGTATAACTTTGCTTTCATGTTGCAAAATACAAATACCTATGAGGTGTATCGTTTGAGTAGTTCGAAAGAACAAAGCATCACCTTTGCACCAGAGGCTACTGTACGTATAGGACCTTATTTTGGTTGGCGTTGGATATTCTTGGGTTACACACTCGATATAAAGCACTTAGATTTTTGGAACAAGAACAACAATCCACGACAAGAATATGATTTAAGTTTATATAGTTCGATGCTCGGACTTGATATTTATTATCGTAAGACAGGCAATGATTATAAAATCAGACAGTTGTATCTTGGGAAGGATATTAATACGGATGCAATTCGCGGTACTGGCTTTGGTGGATTGACCTCAACCATTAAGGGCTTCAATGTTTATTATATCTTTAATCATCGTCGATTCTCTTATCCAGCAGCTTTCAGCCAGAGTACGATACAACGTCGTTCAGCTGGTAGTCCTCTGTTGGGTATAGGATATACGCAGCATAGCCTTGATGTCAATTGGGGAGAACTTAATAGAGTCATCTTAAATCGTCTTGGTAGTCAGGTTCCTACCAATCCAATAGACAGTACATTGATGTTCAGTGAGGTTAAGTATATTGATGTTTCTATTAGTGGTGGCTATGCCTATAACTGGGTTTTTGCTCGTAACTGGGTCTTGGCAGGTTCGCTTTCGTTGGCTTTGGCTTATAAACGTAGTACGGGTGATGTTACCCATCGTACCTCTGCTATCAGTGATTTTAAGTTCAATAATATAAATATTGATGGTATTGGTCGCTTTGGGGTAGTATGGAACAATAGTAAATGGTATGTTGGAACGAGTACAATCCTTCATGCTTATAATTATCGACGCAGCAACTTCTCTACCAATAATTTCTTTGGAAGTATAAATCTCTACGCAGGTTTTAACTTTGGAAGAAAGAAGGGGAAATAGACTGCACATTGTTAGACTGTCAGTAGCCTAACGATACGTTATTTTTGAAATAGAACTTATTAATATGACACTAAAATATTCACTTATATTCTCAGCTCTTTTTGCTTTCTCTGCTTGTGGTGCAAAGTCCGAACAGAAGGCAAAGACACAGCAAGTTGCTGATACTGTAGTGACATCAGAGAAGATGTCAAATGCTGTTTCTGAAGTATCTGCAGCCGAACAGAATGACACACTACCAGCCTATATAGACACTTATACAAAGGCTGATAGTACTCTGGTTTGTAGGCTGCTACAAGAGTTTGTGCCACAAAGACAGCAACTTACCAATGACCAGCTTATTATTCAGATTGCACGAAAGTTTATCGGGGTGCCTTATGTTGCTCACACCTTAGACATCAACGAGGATGAGAAACTGGTTGTTAATCTTCATGGATTGGACTGTACGACCTATGTTGAGGCTGTTACAGCCCTTGTGCTATGTACAAAGAAGGGCGAAACACGTTTCTCTGACTATGTACGTCAGTTAGAACAACTCCGTTATCGAGGCGGTAAGCTGAGTTATGTTAATCGTCTGCACTATTTCCATTGGTGGTTGGAAGATAATGAGCGAATGGGCTTTGTCAGAGAGATAGATACGCCAGTTCCTCCTTTCACAGCGGTCCAAACGTTGAAAATCAACTATATGAGTCAGAATGCAAGACTATATGATATGTTGAAAAACAATCCTGAACGTGTGGCAGAATTGAAGAAGTTAGAAGATGCAACCAACGGAACAAAGCTACGCTATATCCCTAAGAATCTGCTTAACAATAGCAAATTACTTCGAGGAGTAGTTCGAGATGGTGATATCCTTGCGATTGTTACCAGTAAGCGAGAGTTGGATACGACACATCTTGGCTTTGCTGTATGGCACAAGGATGGACTCCATCTCATGAATGCCTCTAATCTTAGGAAGAATGGTAATAAAGTTGTTGACCCAATAGAGACACTCTATAATTATATGATGGCTCGCCCAGCTAATCTCGGAATACGTGTTGTGCGTATCCAATAAACTTGCGCATAGCATAATAAACAAATTCTCCTTCAAGTTTGTCATTTGCTTTCAACGCGATAAACGATGGCACAAAAGAGCTTGTTTTATCCTCTTTTATAGTTGTGCGGACACTTCGCACGGATGGTGCGGAGGCTCAGCACGAGTGGTGCGGAGGCTTAACACCATTACAAGATGTGATTAAGAGACAGCCAACTTGTTGTTGGACGATAAATAGTACATGGTAGAATTGTCTCTTTAAGTCTATCGGACGGCTATAAATAAAAATGCTCTGGCAAAGAATTTAATAGTCCTGCCAGAGTGTTTTCTTACTTTTTCATCTTAGCCTTGCGAGCATACTCAAAGAGAGCTGCAGGCAGATGGCAATAGCCTGTTGGGTTTTTGTCAAGATAATCTTGATGATATTCTTCTGCTGTATAGAAGTTCTTCAGTGGTTTCACCTCAACAGCAATCTTTCCGTTGATATGTTTCTGCTCTTCTTCAAAAACCTTTTTGATTGTTGGGAGGTCAGCTGGGTCGGTGTAGTAAACGCCTGTGCGATACTGGCTACCACGGTCATTTCCCTGCTTGTTTACACTTGTTGGGTCGATAGACTTAAAGTATAAGCCTAACAAGAAGTCCAAACTTATAACCTTAGGGTCGTAGGTGATGTGTACAGCCTCGGCAAACTGCGTCTTATCTGTACATACCTCCTCATACGTTGGGTTCTTTATTATACCATTGGCATAGCCCACTTCGGTAGCCGTAACGCCTTCTATCTGTTTGAGGTAATGTTCTGTTCCCCAGAAACAACCACCTGCTACGTATATTTCTTTCATTGGTCTAACTAATTTTATATAGGCTTCGTAGCCTTTTGCTTTCATCTCTTCAAGTGGGATGAAACGTAACGAAGCACTGTTGATACAATATCTTTTGCCCCCAGTCGCTGCTGGCCCGTCATCAAAGACGTGCCCAAGATGCGCCTTACCAGTCTTACTTCTCACTTCCGTACGTACCATGCCATGTGATGTATCAGTATGATTTGTAACGACCTTCTTATCGATTGGCTTTGAAAAAGCTGGCCAACCGCAGCCAGAATCGAACTTATCAGTAGAAGAGAACAGTGGTTCGCCAGTTGTGATGTCTACATAGATACCCTCTCTGAACTCATGATCATACTCGTTGGTGAAAGGTCGTTCGGTGGCAGCCTGCTGTGTTACAGCATACTGTTCGGGAGTAAGCATCTTTCGTAAGGTAGCATCGTCAGGACGTGTGAATTTCGTCTTAGGAGCGATGATAGAATCAGTTTGTGTCATAGCTGTCTTGGTCTTGTTTGTGCAAGATGCTGTTCCTGCCATCAGTAAGCCACAAGAGGCAGCTTCAACAATGGTCGGAAGAATCAGTGTGCACAATATGGATAAAATGTTACGCATAGTTTGTTGTGTTTATAAATGTGATTAATAAAAAAGCAAGAGATAATAAAGGGTGCGTCAAAATCCAATTTGCTGGATTCTGAAACACCCTTCTTTATATTTGTTTTGTTTACTGCTTCTGCAAGAAACGGTCAACCTCAATAGCTGCCATTGCACCTGTACCAGCTGCTACGACACCCTGACGATAGGTTGGGTCTGCCACGTCACCTGCAGCAAAAACACCCTCGATATTGGTTGCTGTAGACTTTGGTTTGGTGATGATGAAGCCGTGGTCGTCCATCTCTAACTGACCTTTGAAGAGGTCGGTGTTAGGAGTATGACCAATAGCCAAGAAGAAACCATCGATGTTGATATCGAATTTTTCCTCGTTCTCCTCACCCTTAAAGCGTACCAAATGTGCACCCTCTACACCGTCTTCACCAAAGAGACCGAGTGTATTGGTATTGTAAAGAATCTCAATATTCTCCTTCTCTGTCACACGCTTACGCATAATCTCTGCTGCACGCAACTGAGGTTTACGTACAATCATATAGACCTTCTTTGCCAAACCTGAGAGATACATAGCCTCTTCGCAAGCAGTGTCACCACCACCAACAACGGCTACGGTGCGCTTACGATAGAAGAAACCGTCGCAAGTAGCACATGCACTCACACCCTGACCACGGTATTTCTCCTCGTCAGACAAGCCTAAGTACTTTGCACTTGCACCTGTTGCGATGATTACTGTCTCTGCTTCAATCTGGTTGCCACGCTCATCTTCGAGGTGGAATGGACGACTGCTGAGGTCTGCCTTTACGATAGAACCATCGCGAAGATCAGCACCATAGAGCTTAGCCTGCTCACGCATCTCTGACATGAGTTGGTTAGCATCGATTCCTTCGTGGAAACCTGGGAAGTTTTCTACAATGGTTGTGGTAGTCAACTGACCACCAGGTTGCAGACCAGAATAGAGTACTGGCTGGAGATTAGCACGTCCAGCATAAATCGCTGCAGTGTAACCTGCAGGGCCGCTACCAATTATAAGGGTTTTTACTTTTTCCATATCAATATATTGTATGTTGCCCCTTAAATAGGACTTAACTCCTAAGTGGGGACTTGATTAATATTTTTGTACTTATTACAGAACAAACATTGTGCCAAAGAGTCGTGCTCGTTATTATTCCATTGGGAATAAGCCAAAGAGTCGGTCATCAATCATATCTGTGACACGTTTGAAGTCTTGTGGGTTGTCTTGGAAGTCTGTTGTGTCACCATCGACAATCATCAGATGTCCTTTGTAGGTCTTAATCCATTCCTCATAACGCTCATTGAGACCGCGAAGATAGTCAATACGCATCGTCTGTTCGTAGTCACGACCACGCTGTTGGATGTGATCGATGAGGCGTGGGATAGAACAACGGATGTAAATCATTAAGTCTGGCAGTTTAACCAGTGAGAGCATCAAGTCGAAGAGGTCAGTGTAGTTATTAAAATCACGCTCTGACATTAATCCCATATCATAGAGGTTAGGTGCAAAGATACGTGCATCCTCGAAGATAGTTCGGTCTTGGATAATCGTATCCTTTGATTGTGAAATCTCTACAACATCACGAAAACGCTTGTTGAGGAAGTAAATCTGCAGATTGAACGACCAACGAGTCATGTCGCTATAATAGTCTTCCAAGTACGGATTGTTGTCAACTGGCTCGAAATGAGCTTTCCATCCGTAACGTTTTGCGAGCATCTTGGTGAGTGTAGTCTTACCAGCTCCAATATTTCCAGCGATTGCTATATGCATAATATGTGTGTATCTAATTGCCCATCTCGTGGTAACCCCTAATAGGAGGCATAGTTGATAACGATGCTGTGGGCATGTGATTTCTTGTCAGTTAGTTGATGTTAATCCCCTTTTCACTACTTTGATAACCCTCTTTTCGGTGAGGGTAGGGGGACTTTGGGCGTGTGTTAGAACAAGCCGAAGAGTTCTCTGTCAATCTTGTCAGTAATGAGACCAAAGTCTTTTGGGCGGTGTTGATAATCGAGGTTGTCGACATCTATCGTCAGAACACGTCCTTTATACTTCTCTTTGATAAACTCTTCATAGCGTTTGTTGAGGTTCTCAAGATAGTCTAATGGCATCTTCTGCTCATACTCTCGTCCACGTTTCTCAATGTTAGAAACAAGGTGACTGACTGAAGCACGAAGATAAATCATCAGGTCTGGGAGGCTGACAGCATCTGTCATGTCCTCAAATAGCTCCATATAAGTCTCATAGTCGCGGTCGTCAAGATTACCCATAGCATAGTTGTTCTCCGTAAACACGTAGACACCTTCATAGATAGAGCGGTCTTGTACTACTGAGTCATCACTTCGACTTATCTCAAGCAAATCCTTAAAACGCTCCTTCAGGAAGAATACTTCCATAGGGAACGACCAACGCTTAATGTCCTTATAATAATCTTCTAAGTAGGGATTATAGTCAACAGACTCAAACCTTGGCTTCCAACCATAGCGTTTGGCAAGCATTGTGGTGAGTGTTGTCTTACCGCTACCTATATTTCCTGCAATTGCAATGTGCATAACATAATGTCCACATGTACATCTCTGGCGTTCCCGATGATAGACGACGCCAGAGGTGTCAGTGGAAAATATCGTTTATATTTAGAATTGATTTCTTGCCTTACCTACACAACCATTTGGCATCTGGATATGTAACATCGCGCATACTGTTGGTGCAATGTCTACGATATGTGTCTCGATATTGCTTGCACCATGCTTCACGTTCCATCCAAAGAGTAGGAAAGGAATGTGCGTGTCGTATGGGAATGGCTGTCCATGTTGTGTTCCACGGAAGTCAGGTCTGTCCTTACCACCAAAGAACTGTGGACGTGTAACAATGCCAATCTCACCAGAACGGCCACGGAAATAACCATTCTGCATACGCTCCTTTATCCAATTTGGCATTGTTGTCTCGCTTATTTTCTCCTCGTCAAAGACGTAGAGGAACTGTGGATCTTTCTTCAACCACTCTACAGACTCATCGATAATCTCCTGCTTCTTCTTACCAGCTGCTTCGATAATTGAGTCGTTGAGGTAGAATTGATAGTTGTCTTCACCCATTACAGGACTGATACCAAACTTCCCTTGCAGATAGGTATTGAGGTCTTTAACAGTCTGTTTATAATCCCATCCGCCTGCTGGAATGCGGTGCTCACGCATGTAGTTATAGTTGTGAGCAGCACCATGGTCAGCTGTAAGGAAGAGTAGATAGTTGCCTTCACCCACCTCTTTATCAAGCACCTTAAGGAACCATGCCAAGTCTTTGTCTAACTGCATGTAAACTTCGTGATTCTCTTTTCCACGTGTAGAGAATCTATGTCCGATGATATCTGTTGATGAGATACTCACGGTAAGCATATCTGTTTCTTTTCCTTTACCGAGTTTCTCATTCTTCAAAGCCGCCTCAGCCATCTTGAAAGTCATAGTAACGCCCTGTGGAGAACCCTTGATATCAAAGTTAGGAGCTGTGTGATTCTTTGCATTAAAATCCTCAACCCACTGTGGAAGTTTATCCATGTAGAAGGTAGAAGATACAAAGCGACCTGCTGAAGTGTCCCACCAGTAAGCGGCATCGGCTGCATGACCAGCAGGAAGGATGGATGCGCGGTCTTTCAATGCGACACCAATCACCTTCGAACGGAAGTCTGTTGCAACTTGAAGCTCGTCACCGATGGTGGATGTAAGCATACGGCGAGGGCTCATCTGACCTTCTTTACTATCAGAGCCAACACTCTTCACGGTATTATCTTCGCAGCAATAAACACTCTTATCGTCTTGATAGAAAGAGTTGCCAGCAATGCCTGTGAAGGCAGGAATAGAACCCGTATAAACAGAACTATGCCCAATCGCAGTCACTGTCGGTGCATAGTTGATATGTGTGTTCTCAAATGAGAAACCTTGGTTGAGTAGTCTTTTCAAGCCATCATTACCATATTCATTATTGTAATAGTAAAGGTAATCCCAACGCATTTGGTCGACGACAAGACCAACCACCAACTTTGGCCGTTGAATCTGCGCATTTGCTGCTGCTGCAATCAGCAATCCAGCTACAAGAAAAAGCAGTTTTTTCATTTTAGGTCATGTGTTTAAATTATCTTGCAAACTTACAATATTTTTTTTAATTTCTCGACTTTTTTGTCTACTTTTGCACTTGTTGGAATGATATTAAATACAAACAAGAAACATGAAGAATATTATCAACGCAGATAATCAAGATATCACACAGGCTGGATTGGCTTATGTGCTTTCTAAAAGGGATAATATATCTTGCCAAGTGGCAAGGAATAAGGCTGAGCTGATACTCCTTTTGAATGATTGTCCCGAAGCGGTTGTGATATTAGATTATACCTTGTTTGATGTTTCCAGTGAGTCAGATCTACTGAATATTGGTCAGCGTTTCCCGCTTGCTCATCTTATATTATGGAGCGAGGAGTTGAGTGTCGACTTCATTCGCAGCCTTGTTAATGCAAGCAATTGGATTAGTGTGCTTATGAAGGATGCTAAGATGGCTGAAATAGAACAATGTCTTGACTATGTGTTGCAGGGTCAACGTTTTCTTTGTCAGCACGCTACTAACATGATTTTAGCCCCTAACGCGTTAGTTGATAAGGAGATTGTTGCGTTGACAAAAACAGAGACTGAGATTCTTAAGGAGATTGCTTTAGGTGTTACGACACGTGAGATTGCTGAGAAACGTTTTTCTTCTTTCCATACGGTCAACACACATAGAAAGAATATCTTTCGTAAGTTAGGTGTGAATAATGTTCATGAAGCTATCCGCTATGCGATGCGTTCGGGATTAGTAGATGCTGCAGAATATTACATTTAAGGTATGTCTTGTTAAACCCTAATCATCTTTACCCTTCTTCTCTTGATTTGAAAGGATAGAAATTTACGCACATGAGTTGCGAAATATATTTACACTTATGCTTGTCTATTTGCCCTAATCTCACCTAAAAAATACCATCTTTTGTTTCTTTTGTAACTAACTTGAAATCAAATGGTTATAAAACAGTATTGTAAAAGGTGCTTAATTGGACTTCAAAAGGGCGTTAGTAACGTTGCTAAAGGGCATCTTTAAAAAGCCAATTGGGCGTCTTTTCGAACCCAATTAAGCATCTATTGATTTTTAAGTAGTGACTTTTTTATTACAATGCGGTTTGAATTGATGTTTTTCTTGAAGCCACCTTATAATGTTGTAGACTCCTTACAACGTAGGTTGATGACAACAGAAAGAGCCATATCAAACACTGTTAGCGTGAATTGATAGGGCTCTTTTCGTATGTGTTATGACCGAAAAAATAATTTTAGTTTTGGTCTGCTAACTCCTTTTTGCTAAGCTTGGTTGCAAGAATGAAGTAGAGAATCAAAGCAGCGTAAGCCACAAGTGAGAGAAGTTCTGAGAGATGATTCTCCCACCAAGATGAGTAATCGAACTCGATACCACCAAACTTCAATAGGGCAGAAACGACACCCATCAACGCACCACCAGCAATGAAGCCTGATGCTAAGAGTGTTCCCTTATCGCCACGTGCCTTGTTGACTGCTTCATCTTTAGAACGAGTGGTTACATACCAGTTTACGGCACCACCCACCAAGAGAGGAATATTCAACTCTAAAGGAATGAACATACCCAGGGCGAAAGCCAAAGCAGGAACCTTACAACGGTCGAGAATGAGTGCGATAACTGCACCAATGCCATAGAGAACCCAAGGCGCACCTTGTCCACTCATCAATGGCTTGATAACAGCTGCCATTGCGTTTGCTTGTGGTGCAGCCAACTTGCCAGAGTTAAAGCCGTAGGTCTTATCCAAAACAATCATCACACCCGCAACAGTAGCAGCAGAGATAATTGTACCGAGGAACTTCCATGTCTCCTGCTTCTTTGGAGTTGTGCCGAGCCAATAGCCAATCTTCAAGTCAGTAATGAACGAACCAGCCATTGAAAGGGCTGTACATACAACGCCACCCATCAATAGAGCTGCCAACATACCAGCATTACCCTTCAGTCCAACTGCTACCATCACGACAGATGCAAGGATGAGAGTCATCAATGTCATACCTGATACTGGGTTGCTTCCTACAATCGCAATGGCGTTAGCAGCAACAGTAGTAAAGAGGAAGGCAATGATGGTAACGAGAAGAATACCCACAACTGCATGCAACAAGTTGAAGTCCATCACACCAAAATAGAAGAATAAGAAGGTGATGAGGAGGGTGGCAATACTTCCGAAAGCAATAATCTTAAAGGAAATATCACGTTGTGTACGGAGGATTTCTTCCTGTCCACTACCTTTACCTTTCATCTCACGTGCAGCCAAACCAACCGCACTCTTGATAATACCCCATGACTTGATGATACCGATGATACCTGACATAGCAATCCCACCGATACCAATTGAACGAGCATATGACTTGAAGATAACTTCTGGTGCCATCTGTCCTACGGCTGTTGTGATTGATGGGTCCCACTGGTTCAGTACGGTATCTGGGAAGATAAGAGCCATTCCCGGTACGATAAGCCACCATACAGTCAGCGAACCAACACAGATGATGAAGGCGTATTTCAGACCGATGATATAACCAAGACCGAGGACGGCTGCACCTGTATTAACCTTGAAAACGAGTTTAGCTTTGTCTGCTATCGTTTCGCCAAAGCCAATCATACGACTCGTTACATTCTCATTCCACCATCCAAAAGTGGCAACCGTGAAATCATAGAGTCCACCTACAAGACCAGCGAGGAGAAGAGGTTTTGCCTGACTTCCACCTTTCTCGCCACTCACGAGTACCTGTGTGGTAGCCGTTGCTTCAGGGAAAGGATATTTACCATGCTGATCCTTAACGAAGTATTTACGGAAAGGAATCAAAAAGAGAATACCTAAGACACCGCCTAAAGCTGCTGCAATGAAGATATTGAAGAAGTCGGCTTCCAACTCAAGCATATAGATAGCTGGCATAACGAAGATACCTCCCGCCACAACAGCACCTGAGCAGGCACCGATACTTTGGATAATGACATTCTCGCCCAATGCGTTCTTACGTTTTGTGGCAGATGATACTCCAATTGCGATAATGGCAATTGGGATAGCAGCCTCAAATACCTGTCCTACCTTCAAACCAAGATAAGCTGCGGCAGCAGAGAAGAGAACTGCCATGAGAATACCCCAAGTGATAGACCATGGGCTTACTTCACGATACGTCTCTTGTGGCGACATGACGGGCTTGTACTCTTCGCCATCTTTCAACTCCCTAAAGGCATTCTCAGGAAGGTCAATGTTTTGATTCTGGTTATTTTCCATTGTTTAATAGTATTATTTGCTTGCAAAGATAAATAAAAATCATTTATCTTGTACCAATTCAGCATAAAATATTATCTTTGTCAGTATGAAAGAGATTAGACCTATTGCTTTTTTCCGTTCTCCCTTGACGTCGAAGTTCGGTATTCCTCGGCAAAGTGGACTGGCTGATAATCTTATCGGTAAGATTGTATTTGAGCCTCAATACCAACGTGAGGAGGCTCTGCGTGGATTGGAAGACTTTGACTATCTGTGGTTAATTTGGGGCTTTTCAGCAAATAAGTCTACCGATGATAGTAAGTTGACTGTTCGTCCTCCTCGATTGGGTGGGAATGAACGTTTAGGCGTGTTTGCTACACGTTCGCCCTTCCGTCCAAATGGTCTTGGGCTGTCTTCTGTTCGTATCAAACGAATAATGGATGGAGTGATTGAAGTTGTTGGGGCTGATTTGATGGACGGTACACCTATTTATGATGTAAAACCTTATATCTCTTATGTGGATAGTCATCCAAAGGCAAGAGGCGGTTTTACCGACAAGAAAGAGTGGCAACAGTTGTCTGTTGTTATTGCAGAGGAATATTCTAAGATGTTTGATGTAGAGGAACTTGCTGCCTTAAAGGAAGTTCTTTCGCAAGATCCACGCCCACAATACCAACATGATGCAGCACGTGTTTATGGTATGCCTTTCGCTGGGAAGGATGTGAAGTTTAGGGTTGAAGGAGATGTGTTAGAGGTTGTTGGGATTGATTATTAGGCTAATTGGGCTAATAAGGCTAATAAGGCAAATAAACCTAATAATCACCTATTTCCCCTTTAAATACCGCATCCAAGCAAAGGGGCGACGATGTGATAGATAATTAAGATTATTCATATTCTGATATGCTTCCCGTTCAAAGGAGAGGTTCATGTAGGCACGACCTGCCATGGGTAGGCGTATAAGCCATTCTATAAGATACCATAAATAAAAAGGAAGGATGAGCATCTCTAACATTTGTCGTGTATGAATACGCTCATGATTGATTATCTCCTTCGTTAGTTTAACGCCAGGATGAATAAAAAGAAGCCCAAGAATGTTGATAGCGTCATAATTCTTGGGCGGTAGATATTTCGTCCGGATAACCCTCATTAATCAGTCTCAATAGATTCAACACGTGATTTGGAGACTGATGGAGCAATAGGCTGTGGCTCATTAGAAGAAGGCTCGGAGGTGCTATTCTGATTGTCAGAACTGCTTGAAGAAGCGTCGTTGCTACTGCTCTTGCGACTTGAACGATGACTTCTACGAATACTGTTGAACACTTTCTCAGCTTGTTCTTCTTCCTGTTTCTGGGTAGAATCGTTGGCTGTAGTATCTTTAACAATTGTGTCGAATTTAGCCTTATTGTTGTCTGCTAAGTTTGAGTCTGGCTCAATAGCAGTCTGCGTATATTCTGGGTCGTTCTTATGTTGTCCGTAATAATAGAATCCGAATGCAACAAGGAAAATCGTACCAAGAATAATAAAAGCAACCATACCGCGCCCTAAGGTTGGTCCGTTGTCAGTATCATTAGGCTTCAATGGAGTATTGCAGTAAGGACAATTCTTATCCTTCTCACTCACCTCATTATTACAATTTCGACATTTCATATTTCTTTCTTTAGCTTTGATTTCTATCGGCAAAGGTAAAAGAAAAGGTAGAGATGACAAAACGATTTGCCTTTTTATTCGTTTCTTCTTTCTTTTTTGTATCTTTGCAGGGATTTTCAAGAGATGATATAATCATTTAAAAACAGAAAAAGAAGGAGTCTTTCGATATGAAAAAGATATTGATAATTATATGTTTCCTTACTTGTTGGGTGGGTGTTTCTGCTCAGAGTCTGCGTGAGGTGTGGATAGAAATGCCTGATAGCATACTGCCTTATTTGAGTAAGAGTCAGCGTACAGAATTGGCTGACTATGTTGATATGAAAGCTGATCCTGCTGTTTTGAACTCCTTTGGTGATTCTGTAAGGATAGAACGTATGACCAATAACTATCTTTTACTGAAGGCTAACGATGTAAAAAGAGTGGAAATCAAGCTGTTGGATAACAATACATTAGCTTTGGTTCAGACATGGATGGGACCTGCTGCAGAGAGTAAGTTGAGTCTTTTCAACCTACAATGGCAACCTAAAGAGGCGGTTGTAGACTATAAAGCAAATATTGTAAAACCCGACTCAATGAGTGATGAGGACTTTGCTGATTTGAAGACATTGATGCTTCCTCGCCTAAAAGAATATCGATTGTCAGCAGATAGCAACTCATTGTCAGTAAGTTGGAACTATCCATTGCTTTCTAAGAAGGATGTCAAGCGTGTCAC
>CAUVDL010000060.1:0-14401 GCA_963550695.1 uncultured Prevotella sp.
TTTGAGAAATCTTGGCAATCTCAGTATATTGGGCATCCTCTTTAGTTAATTCCTGCAAGGCTCCCTCCTCGTATATTCTTAGAATTTCCTGCTGTATAGGTGAGTATGGGCG
Source organism: uncultured Prevotella sp. (assembly GCA_963550695.1). Taxonomy (GTDB): domain Bacteria; phylum Bacteroidota; class Bacteroidia; order Bacteroidales; family Bacteroidaceae; genus Prevotella. Next base: position 113 of record CAUVDL010000060.1, read on the forward strand.
TACATTCTCAAACTCTTTTGCATTCTTCAGTTCCATTAAGAGACTCTTGATGCGCAGATTGGTATTCTCATTCTGCATAATACTTTTAGCCATACGCGCACGCTGGTCGGATGTACTCTTCATACTCCTTCCCAGCTCTATATGAATTTCATCTATGTGTCCAGCTTCCTTCCATATATCGTGCACAGTTCTGAGTGTCTCAAGGATACACTGCTCGACGATAGGGTTACGAAGAGAATGTTGTTTGAACCCATTGATGTATGCCATCAAGTTTTCTGGCTTTGTCCACCGCTGTATATCTGTTGCTTCAGAGTGTCGGCCATATACAACATAGCAAGCTAACCACTCAGGAAGTCCCTGAAAGTCGGATATTTGGCGGAAAGTGCGCCCCATTCGATCTTTTATCTTCTCGTCAATATGGCCTTTTATGATGTTTTGAATTCTATCTCTTGTCTGTTCGCAAATGTCAGTCTCATCCCATAGGTCTCCCATACGCATCACAGCCAATAGCTTCTTTATAGCTTTCTCCGAATAAGCACCATATTCTTTTTTAAATGGCTTTATCTTTAAGAAAGCATTTACAAAGTTATCGTTATCATTAAGTTTTCTCAAGGCTCCTTCTGCTTCCTCCTTGGATTCTACAGAATAGAGAAGATGCCAAAGTCGGTAGTATTGTTCTTTATCATCTAACCAACTATGGTCTATACCTGCTTTGTCTAATGCTGCAAGTAGTTCGTGACGTGTTTCGTTGCAAGGGTATTTTTTCTCTTTGTCTTCAATATAGTTCCAACGGATAGGAAACTCCTTTTCCATTCCCATCTTGACTTTCTTTTGTTTGCAGAAGTCTTTTAATAGGGTCTCTTGATTAATGTCTTTTCTGTCGTTGAGATATGTAAACAGTCTAGTGTAGTCTTCCATAGAAGACAAATACTCAGAAGTGACGTCTTTATCATTAGTTCTATCAAAGAGTCTGAGGTTGGTGATGAATTGCCATAGTCGGAACTCCTGATAATAAGGATTTGACTTTGCAATACATTTGATACTTTGTCGCTTGATTTCTCCTGTTTCCTTAATAACGTATTCGTAATACTCGTATGGGCAGTCTGCTATCAGTGACTTCTTACTTTTCAGCGGTCTTTGATAGAAAATCAAGTCTGTAATTAAAAGATATGCCATGTCCTTCTTCATCAAACTATCTTGATGAGGCTTGTTGTTTGGATATAGCTCTTTTATACAGGCTATAAGCGTATCCTGCTTTTTTAGTTCTTTATGATGTTTTGATTGTTCACGCAGAATAGCTTCCAATTCCTTCTTGTAGAACTTTCGTTCAATTGTACGTACAAAGTTACCTCTGATTTTATCAGCAGGTTCTGAAAGTATGTGGTCATAGATAAATGCTCCAACAGTCTTGCCTGATTCTTCTAAGAGACTTTCGGTTTGTTTCTTACGTAATCCCCAATCATCTTCACTTGGTGCTCGGAAAGAACGTTTCACTTCTCCATTTTTATCTTTTTTGATGGTAACTCCATCTATTTCGTATTCAGTTGTAACAATAAACGGTCTTACTTTCCCTATCCAGTCATTTAGTTCAATTTTGCTCTGTCGACGATATATCCAGCCGTTCTCTAATGTAATATTATACCACGTGTTACCTCCTTTTCCTTCTTCGGCAGCCTCTACGCCGACAACTTTCAGTTCATAATATTCCTCACGTTTAGTAGGATTCTCTTCGTCTTCTTCTCCACGCAGCTGGTAGTAGCCGCGTTTCTGATTAAAATTGAGGAGTATCCAAGCTAATTCTTCTTTTCTGACAGCCTGTGTAAGTGCTTTCTTACGTAAGTAATAAAGTGTCCAATCCAGTGGAATCTTTCTCCCATCAGCAACTATTCCTGGTTGATGATTTGCAAAATCAGCCATCATTTCATAGAAAGAATTCATAAAGAGGAAACGCATAGAACCGTCCTCTTGTTTCTCCCAAGCTAACTTAGGTTCTGCATTGTCAAGGAACTTGCCGTACGTTGTGGCTTCCTCTCGATTCCATCCGATGGCATTCTCGTAGTGTGGAGGCAAGAATCCCATCACGTGTAGGACTCTGTGTAAGCGTTCTCGTCTTTGTAGCGCACGTTCTCTGATTCTTCTTATACCTCGGAAACCTGTTCGTGCAGCAGTTGGAGAGTCAGTTACTCCCTTGTCAAAGTTACTGAGTGTGTCTTGGCTCATAGGGATGATACGGCTGCCAAGTTTAATCTCACGTGTGTAGTTTCCGTTGTCGTCAACGCAGACTTTAGCCCAACCAATACTATTGGTTCCCAAGTCTAATCCAAGAATTGTTTTCATTTTTTTTCTTGTTTTATTTGGTTGTTAGTTATATTCTTTCTATATTTGCAGTAGATTTTTAAGCAAGTCACAATAAGGATTATTCCGTTGTGAAAACAAACAGGGCGGGGCAACTCGCTCTTTTTATTTTATAGTGCCAAAGTTAATATTTATTTTCTTAACAAGCAAGTGAGTTGTCTATATTTTAGTATTAGTGGGATAAGATAAATAAACTTTTTTAGGTGAAGAATACTCTATATTAACTCATTGTGAAAATGTTTTACTTTTTATAAGTACTATATATACACTAATAGCATTGCAATTATGATTAATCGCAATGCTATCTTTTTTATATGTAATTTGACCTACGCCTTCTTACCAGACACGAGGGTGAAGATGACGAGGATGCCAACGATGAAGATGAAGAGGAAGGAACCTAATGCACCTGCATAGATTCTACCCGTGTGTACCTCTAAAGCAAGACTCCAAAGCGACATGGGTTTATCTTTCAATTCTTCTGGTTGTGTGGCGAAGGATGAACCTTGAAAATAAGTTGCTATACACTCCTTGTTTGTGAAGTCAGAACTATAGCCAGAGATTGTCTGTTCATCTGGAGCTGTACCTGGTATGCCGGTGGTAGACTCCATTGAATCATTGTAGTAAAGTACAACGTTGTTCTTTCGGTCCCAATAGAATAGTCCATCGAAAGAGCCTACTATCCATGATTTATTACTTGCATAGTGCCAAACATTTTGGCCCATAACACTAACGGGAGGTGCTGTCGTTATAGGTGTTGGCTTTGCCGAGAGAGTCTTAAGCGAGTAAAAACCTTCTGATGTTGAGATAAGCCAGTCGTGGGCTTGCTCATCATACCGAATCATTCTTAGTTTATCATTCCAAGGATTATCATTATCTAAGGTCGTACCAGGCAATGGTTTCGTACTGTTCGTGGCAAGGAGAATCATGAGTGGGGGACGTAAGGCCCATCCCGTTATTGCGATAAACAGTGTCAATGCAAATGTGTAATACCCAATCTTTGTATGCCAAACAATCATTGATATTGTTTTGCGGCGAACCCAATACCATATACCTGTCAAACAAAGGATAATTAAGACGATTCCAATTCCGTCTACAATGAGTTTTCCTACAATTCCAAACAGCGCGCCACTATGCAATAACCATATTTGTCGGAACAGTGACACCTTCCCTTCATTACCCTCACCAGCTTGTAATGTGAGACAAGTAAACTTCTTATAAGGGGCTGTAGCATAGTAGAGGTGGGAGCGAGAAAGGACAATCAGCGTATCACCATGGGTAGTGATGTCTGTTAGTAGTTCGTCATTCTCTTCCTTGGGTAAGTCTACTTTTTGCCATGATGTGTTCTTACCCAGTTTATATAATTCCATGACACTAACCGCAAAGAGATCATTTTGTGGTGTCTTAGCCATTCCTCGCATCTGTCGATAGTCAGCACCAGCAGGTAGACCTTGGTTGTATTCTGTGAAGTGAGAAGCAGTTGTATCTGTTTGAATGATACCTGCTGCACCATATATGAACACCTTATCTACGTTTTTATTATCTTTGTAGCGTAGTGTTCCACGTAGTAGTCCATTGTTCCATTGGTTGAATTCGTATTGTCCAGGCAATATGCCACGGCTTACATTAATGTTAGCAAAGAGTTGACGATGATTGAGTACAATACCAGAAAGGCAGAACATTACTAAGAAGAATGTTATGATGATACCAATCCATTTATGATATTTACGCCATGTTTTACGTTTCATATTTTGATGTTTGTGTTATGTTGTTTCTACTCAGTTCTAAAACAGAGTACAAACTTACATAAAAAAGCTGTATTAAGGGGCGTTTTGAATCATTTTTTTTAGTTTATAAGTAGATGGGTAAACAAGTTGTATCTTTTGTCACAAGTAACTTATTTAATTCTCCACTTGCTCGCGAGAAACGTGAAACTAATCTCTCACAGATAGTACAAAAGAATAGATTTATGTGAGACTAAGTTTAAACTACAAAGACCTAAAAGGATGAAAAGTGTATAGGATTTATCAATAAAAAGAAGAGGAATACATTTAAATATGCTCCTCTTTAATCTTTATCTTTTACATTAATTCTTTACTGGCTTATAGAAAATATACTTCTCTAAAACAATGCCTTTGAGAGGGAAAGTGTTGAAGTCTGTTTCTTTGAACTCCAAAGTGTAGCCATCGTTTCTCTTTACTTCAATTTTACGAGTCACATTTCCAAAGTTTAAAGTTAGCATACCTTCTAATGTATAGGTATATTCGCCTTTAGATTCTAAAATCCAATCACCTTCAGCATCCTTCTTCAATAACTGTATATTAGAATTGTCCAAGATGTAAAAGTGGTGTTCCTTATCCCCTAAATCAGTTGCATTGTAGTTTAGGTTTTGCAACAGATTAAAGTCTTTGCCAGTATTGGAATCAATAGGAATCCATCTTCCATCCTTTGGATTCACACGGAAATTCACTTTATATGTTTTTTTTGTGTCAGGATTTCTAACAATAGCATAACTACCATTAGTAGTTGCAGCCCATTCTCCTACTGGCAAATGAAGTTCTGATAATCTCTCATCTATATGGAAACCACCATTGTTTTTGTCGTTATTGTCATCATTTTTACTACAACCTGTAAAGGCTACCACTCCAAATAATGTTAAACCAGCCCATAAGGCAGATTTTAAGTTAAATAATCTTTTCATAATTTGTTTTTTTATTAGTAAAATATAAGGGTTTTGAATTTCAAATTACGTTTTTAGTACATTCTTTCGTCATCTTTTTCTACGTCACAAGACTAGTCTTTCAAACGGTTATATCTTATTCTAAAATTTCTTTTCGTGAAAATAAATATTTTTTTTCATGAAAATAATTGTTTTTTTTCATGAGAAGAAATATTTTTGTTCATGAAAATAATTCTCTAAAGATTCTTTGTCGGTATGAAAATGACGATTTAGTGCTTCTTTTTCATTCGTTGAACCCACCCTAATTTATATGTGACAAAGATATGAAAAAGTGATTAAAAAGTGAATAGTTGTAGTTTAGATTTAAATGATTTTATCTATAACATCTAAAAATAAAACCCCAATTAACAGAGCTTTGCGTAAGATTAGGCTACTGTTAATTGGGGTAAATATTATAAGTTTGAAATTGTTAAGTCTTACTTTCTTGTAACACGAACATATCTCATAACCTTCTTAACGACCACTCTTCTCAAGTCGCTGTCATTGAATTTGGTCTGAGTTAACTCAAACTCATTGTTGTTCAAGAATCTAATTTGGAGGTTCTTGCGCATCTTACCGTCTATCTTCATAAAGAAACCATCACGGCGGAAACCATAAACACCAATATCGTCATCACGCTTCCATCTGCCATTGTCTTCTCTTTCTATAACACTCATGGTTCCATCATGATAGAAGTCGAAACGATGCAACTCGTCATCGAGGTCGTTATCGTCGTGACCAACAAGCGTACGAAGATTAACAGGCTCACCTGTAGCAAAATCGACAGGGAGGAACTTATAGTCATCATATCTGTCAATTGTGAACCCTACCTTGTATTCCTTATGTGTTTTTGGATTGCACACAATGGCATAGCTACCCTTATTAGTAAGCTCCCATGTCCCTACAATCTTAGAGTTGTTTATAGGTGTAGCAGCTACAACGTTGTTATTCGCCTTTGTTTCATTATTTGTAGCGTATGAACTGGAAAATGTAAACAGTCCACCTAATACTAAACCAGCGCATAAAGTACGGTTAGAAAAAAAGTTTTTCTTCATTATTATATGTTCATTTTTGGATTAATATGTTGCAAATATACGTAATGAAATTATAATAGCAGGGAAGTATTTATACCGTTTTAAATGATTTTATAGAATTAGTTAACAGACTTTCTTATAATTAACAGACTTGTTCAAATAGAAGTAAAATCTGTTAATTGAGTACAATATAGATGTGATAGCGTCCTATTTTGCAGGTTTATCAGCCATTGTAAAGTCTATGGTAGCACCTGATATTAGCTGCCCATGTTCAAGATAATAATGTGGATAAGGCTGTCCATTCATCGTTATCTGCTGTATAAAACGATTGTCTTCATCGTTTTTGTCTGCATGAATCGTAATCGTCTTCCCATTTTCAAGCTGTATCTTGACTTTATTGAAATAGGGAGTACCAATCATATATTGTGTACTGCCGGGGCAAACAGGATAGAAGCCGAGTGCAGAGAAGACATACCAAGCTGATGTCTGTCCATTATCTTCGTCGCCACAATAGCCATCAGGTTGAGCTGTATAGAGTCGGTCCATCACCTCACGCACCCAATACTGAGCCTTCCAAGGTTGTCCGCTGTAATCATAGAGGTAAATCATGTGCTGGATAGGTTGGTTACCATGTGCATAATTACCCATGTTCATGATTTGCATCTCACGTATTTCGTGAATTGTAAAGCCATAATAGCTATCGTCAAAGATAGGAGGAAGTTGGAAGATGCTGTCTAACATTGCATTAAACTTATCGTATCCTCCCATCAACTTTGCCAGCCCAGCAGGGTCATGGAATACACTCCACGTGTAATGCCAACTGTTTCCTTCCGTGAAGGCATCACCCCATTTGAAAGGATTAAATGGCGATTGGAAGCTACCATCCTCATTACGTCCACGCATCAGCCCCGTTTCTTTGTCGAAAACTTTCTGATAGTTCATTGCTCGGAGTTTGAAAGGTTTGAGTTCCTTAGCACTCTTTCCGAGTTTTAATCCTAACTGATAGATGCACCAATCATCGTAAGCATATTCCAAAGTGCGGGCAACACTCTCGTTGATTCCTACGTTATAAGGTACGTAACCTAAACGATTATAATAGTCAAAGCCTTTTCGTCCAGTAGAGCTAACGGTTGGGTGAACAGCATTAGCACCATGCACAACAGCCTTCCAAAGTGTTTCTATGTCGTAGCCACGCAAGCCCTTGATGTAAGCATCAGCAACGACTGAAGCTGAGTTGTTGCCCACCATACAATCACGATGCCCCGGGCTTGCCCACTCTGGAAGGAATCCACTCTCCTTATAGGCATTGACTAAGCCCGCTTGCATCTTCTCATTCATTGAAGGATAGACGAGGTTGAGCAATGGGAAGAGCGAACGGAAAGTGTCCCAGAAACCTGTGTCGGTAAAGAGATAGCCCGGTAGTACTTTGCCATTATAAGGACTATAATGAATAGGATTACCCTGTTCGTCAAACTCATAGAACGAACGTGGGAAAAGTACAGAGCGATAGAGGCAACTATAGAAAGTGCGAAGATGGTCGATGTTGTCATCTTCTACCTCTATACGTCCTAAGACATTATTCCATTCCTTTCTACCTTCTGTCTTTACTTCCTCGAATGTCTTCCCCTCAACTTCCTTGAGATTACGCAATGCCTGTTCGTCACTAATAAACGATGAGGCTACCTGCACATTAACTTGTTCGCCTCGTTTGGTGCGGAATCCGACAACAGCCATAGCGTGATTGCAGGTTGCAGAGCGTTTTCCCTCTGTCAGTTTCCCGTCTTCAATACTGCCAACGAAAGAGAATTCGTGGTCGAAACGAAGTACAAAATAGTTCTTGAAGTTTGCTGGTACACCTCCGCTATTCTTTGTTGTATAGCCCACGATTGTACGTTTGTCAGGCATGATGGTTACGGAAGAACCCTTGTCAAAGGCATCAACAACAAAATAAGCTTCATCTGTTTGTGGATAAGTGATGCGCATTGTGGCTGCACGGCTGGTCGGACTAATCTCTGCAGTGACGTCATAGTCTGCTAAATAAACCTTATAGTAATAGGGGGTAGCCGTCTCAGCTTTGTGCGAGAACCAACTGGCACGCCCCTCTTCATCAAAGACTTTCTTACCGACGACGGGCATAATAGAGAACTGTCCGTAGTCGTTAATCCATGGACTGGGTTGATGTGTCTGCTTAAGTCCACGAATCTTATCGGCTCCGTAGGTATAAGTCCAGCCGTCTCCCATCTTTCCTGTTTGTGGAGTCCAGAAGTTCATGCCCCATGGTAAGGCAATAGCAGGGTAGGTGTTGCCAGTTGAAAGTTCTGATTTTGAGGCTGATCCCACTAATGTACTCACGTAATCAACTGGATTCTTTACTGTGATTGCAGACCCATTGGTAATGAATGTCAGTAATAAGAAAACAAGAAAAAGGCTTCTTTTCATATCTTAATAATGTTATTTACGATTTATATTCTTGGCTAAAGGTAAGCCATATGGTAAGATAAAAATGAATATTGGGGTGGGGGAAGGGAATGTGTTATTAACACAAAGCTCTTTTATAATTACTTTGTAGCCGACTTCCACACCCATAATTCGCCCATTTGAAAGCGAACTAATAGCTTTGATCCAGCATCGGTCAGCATGACACCTTTTGTACCCGGCTGTAATAAGAACACCTCTCCATTGTTTAGTTGTTTAATAATGGTAGAATCTTTTCGGCTTATTTCATCAGGACGAGGTAAAAGGTCAAGATTATCCATATTGACAACTCCAAAGCAAGGAATAGTCAATGTAACCTCATTTGCTCTGTTACTGATAAAGCCAGCATCTCTTCTATTTGCATTCTTAACAGCTTGGTCGCCTTTATCAACCATTTCTGTATTCATCGTTTTAATACCATGAAAGTCTTCTTTCGGTTTATCTTGTGTTCCTTTATTGCAGCTACTCAGCATTAAGGTAGCCACAGTAAGGAGAGTATATAGTTTTCTAATCATTTTGTTTTACGCTTAATATTTAAGTACAAATATACACTTTTACAAGCATAAAGGCAAGAGATGTTGAAAAAAACGATAAATATTATTATCAAAAGAGGCTAATAATTCTGAAGTGATAACTTTATATTTCATAGGGTAAAACTATCGTAAAAGCTAATACTTTACCTGTTGTTTGTTCTTACTAATATTTCGTATTACATTGAAAGATAATTTTAATCAATGGTTATCAAAGAATCTTCGTTATCCGAAAGATGCAGTAAGTAGAAAAGAGCAAGGACGTGTTGTGTCAAAAATGCCAGCGTGGAATCCGGGTAGAAAAGGTAACAAGAATGTTGCCACAAAGTTTGAGTTACCTATTAGTTTTGCTTTAAATTAGAAGTAGATTATATTTAGGTGTAAATTATAGCTTTCTAAATCGTTTTATAATGCTGGGATGCACACTCTTTTGTGTGTCCCAGTTTTTATGGTCCTTCTCTTTAATGCATGGGTAACTATCCATATAAGGTGTATAAGTTTGACGAAAGAGCCTAAATTGTTTACTAAACAAAACCATAACAAAGTTTGCTCATCTGTGTATATTGCGTTTTGTCTCCGAAAGAATTGATGTCTTTTAACATCGTATATGCTTTGGAAACCTAAGCACAAGCTCATATTAGTTTAGTTCGTTATTGATAGTATAGCTTGTTTCTAACAATAAGTTGACTTCACATCGGCAATACTTTTCAAGGTATTTGGTACTTCGCACCATTGGTGTTTACCATCAGCACCACATGTGCGGAGCATTAGCACGCTATGTGCGGAGTATCAGCACTACTGTAAAGCTTGTAAGTTAAGTGCTATTATGTTCATTATAATGAATATAGAATAATACTAATGGCTAACCATTAGAAAGGTAGTTCAATCGACAGAACAATTTTTTATTAATAAAGAATAATAGGAACAAAATCGTTTTATGCATAATAGCTGTATAATATTATGTAAGAAGCATCTTATTAGGGTACTCAAAAGAGGAAAATAGTTTACTTGTATACGGAATGAATATTTATTGTATTTTATGTAAAAAGTTAAGGATGAGAGTGATAGAAAAGCAATATTTTTACTAAAATATAACAAAAATAGGATAATTTTTGGTTGTTCTAACAGAAATTTATATCTTTGTATCAGAATGTCGGAGATGACATTAAAACTAACTATGCAAACGTTATCTTAATCTACAAGCAACTGAGAGAATACTCAGTGACATGTAAATGTCAAAGTACAGTAAATGATGAGACCCTTGTTTGATAAGCAATTATCAACAAGGGTCTCAGTTCTTTTGATGTTTTGTTAGTCGACTGGTGTTAGTTCACCGGTATGTGAGTCAATGATGAAGCCACGTACTACAATGTCTTTGGGTACGAGTGGGTGCTGTTGAACTGCCTTGACGGTACGGCGCACACTTGCCTCTGTGTCATGAAATCCGTCCAAATATTCGTTTAGATTAACCTGCTGTTCAGCTTCTTTGATAGCTTCTTCTGTGATTCCACGCTCACGCATCAAATGAAGAAAGTGGTCTGCATTCATGTCGCAAGCACCACAACCAGAGTGATGAATAATCATAATCTCTTGACAACCTAATTCATAGATAGCCACAAGAAGGGAGCGCATCACAGAGTCGTAGGGGGTAAGAATGGTTCCGCCAGCAACCTTAATAATCTTTGCATCACCGTTTTTTAAGCCGAGTGCATTGGGCAATAACTTTGTTAAGCGGGTATCCATGCAGCTGACAATAGCTAACTTCATGTCTGGTTGGCCTGACGTAATAAAAGGTTCGTAGCCTTTTACAGCCACAAACCTTTTGTTATAAGAAAGTATCTGATCAAGCATAATTGAAGTGTTATTTTACTACTTTTCCACGATAATATGTGTCAAATGCATCTTCTGCATATCCATCTTTGAGTACTTTGAAGCTGGAACTGCTGGCGCCATTTACCTTGTTACCCATATAATAGACATCGAAAGCATCCTTCCCATAGCCCCATCCTAATTCCTTGAAACTACTTGCACTGGCATTAGTCTTTTTACCATTGTAAAGCACAGCATTAGAAGTAACGACGTAACCTTCATTATAATAAGGGTCGTACTCATCACGCGGATTAACTGGGTAGTCATCAGAATAATCGCCCGGATAGCCACCTTGATAAACACTTCCAGGTATTTTTAGACGGAAGGTCATTGGGTCAACGAATGGAAGAATCTGTCCTTCAAAATAAACGTTATATCTATCTTTTGCATAACCATACCCAAGATCTACGAAGGTACGTATGTCAATCCCCATAACAGGTTGACGACCATAGAATACACCTTTCTTATTGAAAGAGTAAGGACGTACTTGACGTGAAGACTGAGCCGAAACATTGAGTGCAAAGGCTGCCATAAGGACTACGCAACTTAGGCGAAGCTGGCGATAAAAGTTCTTCTTTTCCATATTCATCTTTTTTAGTTATTATCTTACTTGTTATCCGCAAAGATAATAGGAATAGTTCATTCAGTTCATGGAATTACCCTAAAAGAAATTAGGGGAACACCTTTTTGTCAGTCGGGACTTCCGATATGAAGAACTGTACCTTGAAATGTGTAGATTCTTCCATGCATATCGTTGAGTGAATTATTCACTTCTTCATAATGAGAAAGCTTTTGGGTAGGGTAGAATTGAGGTGTTTAAGCAAGTTCAGCCAACTCTAACCAGCGAAGCTCCAACTCGTCCAGTTCCTCCTTTAAGATTGGCAGACGTTTACTCTTTTCTGTAAGTTCGTTTACAGATAGATTACCAGAGCAAAGTTCTTCTTCAAGTTGTTGTTTCTCTCCTTCTAATTGAGCAATCTGATCTGAGAGTTGTTCATATTCCCGCTTCTCCTTGAAGGTCATCTTACGCTTTGTGTTGTTACGATAATCTTTCTTAGATTCGTTTGCAGTTGAGCTGTTATTCTTTGTTGGCTTCTGCTGTTCTTCTTCCTTTGACTTCATCTTTTGGAAGTCACGGAACTGCGTGTAGTTACCAGGGAAGTCTTGAATCTCTCCTTCACCTTTGAATACTAAGAGGTGATCAACAACCTTATCCATAAAGTATCGGTCGTGTGATACCACGATGACACAGCCAGGGAAGTCTTGAAGATACTCTTCGAGAATCTGTAAAGTCTGGATATCCAAATCGTTGGTAGGCTCATCGAGGACTAAGAAGTTAGGATTCTTCATCAAAACCGTACAGAGATAGAGCTTGCGTTTCTCTCCACCAGAGAGCTTATATACATAGTTGTGCTGTTGTTCTGGTGAGAAGAGGAAGTAGTTGAGGAACTGTGAAGCCGTCATGTGTTTCCCTCCTCCCAGATCAATATAATCTGCTATGTCTGTGATAATATCAATAACCTTCTGGTCATCACGGAACTTTAAGCCTTCTTGTGAGAAATAACCAAAGCGGACTGTCTCACCAATATCAAACTTACCACTATCAGGTGCAACCTCTCCAAGTAACATCTTTACAAAGGTAGACTTACCAGTTCCATTATTACCAACGATACCCATCTTCTCAAAGCGTGAGAAGTTATAGTAGAAGTCGTTTAGTATTGTCTTGTCATCAAATCTCTTTGAGACATATTGACACTCAAAGATTTTACTTCCAATATACACACTTGATGACTTCAAGCGCACCTGTCGTTCCTCAATTCGCTGCTTAGCCTTTGCTTCTAATTCGTAGAAAGCCTCCTCACGATAGCGTGCTTTGTGACCACGAGCTTGTGGCATACGGCGCATCCACTCTAACTCCGTACGATAGAGGTTGTTTGCACGTGCAATCTCAGCGCGTGTATTGTCAATTCTCTCTTGACGTTTCTCTAAGTAATAAGAGTAATTACCGCGATAGGTGTATATTGTGTTGTTGTCTAATTCTAAGATAGTATTACACACGTTATCAAGGAAATAACGGTCGTGTGTCACCATAAAGATGGTCTTGTTGCCACGAGAAAGATAGCCTTCTAACCATTCAATCATCTCTAAATCAAGGTGATTGGTAGGCTCATCAAGTATGAGGAAGTCAGGTTCTAAGATAAGAACATTCGCCAAGGCAACACGCTTCTGCTGTCCACCACTTAGTTGACCCATTGGTTGTTCTAAGTCATAGAGTTTCAGCATGGTGAGGATTTGCTTTGCCTTTAGAAGTCTTTCAGGATTTCCTTCATGGTTGAAACAAGCATCCAATACGCTTTCTTCTGGGTCGAAATGTGGACTTTGTTCTAACATTCCCACTTGCAAGTCATTACGATAGATGATAGAACCACTGTCATACCCCTCTTTTCCAGTTAGAATAGAGAGTAGAGTAGACTTTCCCGTACCGTTTTGTGCTACGAGACCAACATGCTGTCCTTCTGCAATAGAGAAAGAGATATCCTTAAAGAGGACTTGTGCCCCGAAGCTCTTTGTTAGATTTTGGACATCAAGGTAGGGTATCTGCGCCATAAAGTCCTATTATAAAGTCTTATTGATTTCTTCAATATAGTTTAATACCTCTTCTCTTCCAGTCTTGTTTTCAGCCGATGTGATGAAGTAGGGAGGAAGTTCTTCCCATCTATCTTGTAGCTTTTTCATCCAGAGAAGGGCGTTTGACTTAGCCTTTGCAGGTGATAGTTTGTCTGCTTTCGTAAAGATAATAGAGAAAGGAACATTGCTTTCACCCAACCAGTCAACAAACTCACGGTCTATCTTCTGCTGTTCATGGCGGATATCAATCAGTACAAATACGTTCACGAGTTGTTTGCGTTGGAGGATATATTGGGCAATCATTTGCTCCAACTTATTTCTCACTGTCTTTGAACTTTTAGCATATCCATAGCCTGGGAGGTCCACTAAGTACCACTCATTATTGATAATAAAGTGATTGATAAGTAGCGTCTTACCCGGTTTTGATGATGTTTTTGCCAAGCCCTTATGGTTACAAAGCATATTGATAAGGCTTGACTTTCCTACATTTGATCGTCCAATAAAAGCATATTCAGCCTTTGTATCTTCTGGACACTTTGACAATGAAGGTGAAGATATAGTGAATTCTGAATTCTTGATAATCATATTTTGAAGAGTATGTGATATAATCAGCTTTTCCTGCAAAGTTACTAAAAAGTTAATAGCTATGAATGGTCAGTTGATAGTTTTTTCGTATTTTTGC